>JALOCA010000021.1 GCA_023227965.1 Lentimicrobiaceae bacterium
AAGAAAACAATGTTTTTACAAGTTCGCGACATTGTTTATCCATGATTGTGGTGTCCTTACCGGCTTCTATCTTAATATAGCCGTCTATCCAAAAATTTGTATAAGAATAATACCAAACGGCACCCATCGGTGCCCAGGTTTGCGATTGTACTCCTATTGAGCACATCCCACACAAGCAAATAACAAGTAAAAGTTTTTTCATGACTATTGAATTTTAAAAGTTTTTAAATTTTTATCTTTTTTTGACCCTACCCAACCGGCATTCTCCTGATTTTCAGGGTTACTGCGCCCTCCCCTAATTTTAGGGGAGGGATCGGGAGGGGTCTTTTAATTAATTGTTAATAACGAGTTTTTGTTTGCCGATGGTTTTACCGTTTTTGCGGATTGTACCGATTGTACCGATTGTGCAGATTGTGCAGATCGAATATCATTCATAACTTTTTATTTTTCTATTGCTCCAGACTCTAAACTCACTGCTGCTTCAGATAGAAATGCTGTTGCATCAAATTTTATCGTCAATATCCGAACTGCCTTGCCTGAATGTTTTCTATCTTCACCTTATAGCAGCATACTTCATTCACCGCAGGGGTATTATAGTTGAAATCTTTTCCGGTGTAATGCCTCATAATCATGTTCAGGGCTTGCACTTTTTCATCAAAATCATTGATAAATTCCACTTTACCAGAAACGACCACGCTTTTGTATTTCATGCCGTAGCTGCAGGCAACCTGTTCGCTCTGGAACTTCAGTTCGTGAGCTGTGCTCATCACAATGCAAACATTTGGATTGTAGCGAAGGATGTCAATTTTTTTTCCTGTTTGTGCCGAATGCAGATAAATATAGCCATTGTTGTATCCAAAATTAAGTGCAAGGTTGTATGGCATATTGTTTTGGTCAACCATGGCTACGTAACACACCTGGCACTTGCTTATAATACCGTGTATTTCACTTTCGTTTGTAATAATTTTGCTTCTCATAGGGTATTATATTTAAGGTTTGCTGAAAATATCAGGCGAGTCGCGGATATAAAGTTGATTTTGTAAGATTGAAAAAGGGAAAAAAGAACAAAAAATCATTAAAATAAAATTGAGTAAAAAATAGCTCATCATTTTCGTTAAATTCATCAGCAGCAACCGTAGCATCCATCTTCATCTCAAACGGTGTGCTGAACTTTTCTATTTTTATTTGCTTATCTGAATTATACTCTATCATAAATGCAATCTTTAATCACCAAATTAAAGCTTTCCCCTGCACTTATTATTCTATTTTCCACCTTATTTTATTAACAATTATTCTGCTATTATCTTTTCAGCAAACCCTATGTAAAGTTAGAATGGCTAAGGCAGAGATCAGGACTGAACTATTTTGCAATGAAAACTAAAATCCAGGTTGCTTTTAACGCTACCAGAAATAAATTATTAAAGCATAATGGACATTTTTGATGCTGTTTATTTTCATGATTTTTATATCTTCTTTATTCAACTTAGTAATTGCAAATTCCATTCAGCAGCTACATAAATTTATTCTTTTATTAATTTATTTGTGAATATTTTATCGTCAATTTTTAATTCTATAAAATAGATTCCATTATTCAACATCCTTGTATCTATCTTCTCATCAAAACTAATATTTTGACTATAAACTAAAGTCCCAACAACATTGTAAATATTAATCAATCCTTCTTTTTCCAAAGATTTATCTAAGCATATGTTTAATTCATCATCAAACGGATTGGGGTAACAATAAATCGTTTCAACAGAAGGTTGAAGTTTTGGAATGTGTGTTATAACATCCCCTGTTGAGTCCGTTTTAACTAATCTTGGAGTGCCATACATATTATTTGCAAGAAACAAATATAAACCATCTTCAGTTTGAAATATTTCCTTTGGTTCAAGTTTTACTGGAGCATAAATTGAAAAAACACTGTCTCCGGCTTCATCTAATTTCATAACCCAAAGACCATCTACATTCATTTGCGAAGTTTCCATATAGTTTGAAGTAATAAAACCATTATCATTAGTTGTTGCTATTGAATTACAGCTGTTATAAAAATAATTGCTTGCATATATTTTTTTCCATATTTCTTCTCCGTATTGATTTACTTTTAAAAAAATCAGTTGTCCTTCAACAAATTCATTTCCTGCAATAAGCAAGTAGTCGTCCGGTGTTTTAATCATAGAGGAAGAGGCAAAATTATCAAGTATGTTTTTTGTCCATAAAGTGTCTCCGCTATCGTTGATCTTTAATAAAGTACCTGCATTAGAAAGACAATAATACCCATTGTCGAATGATGGAATGATAGACATCCCGGTTGCAAATTCCGCATAATTTTTTGTCCACAGTGTATCTCCATTTTCATTAAGTTTAGTAATAAACAATCCATTATCGTTGGAATAAACGGCCCCTCCAACGCATAAATAACTGTTATCATTTAAGTTTAATACATCCTTGATGTATATTTCGCCATAACTGGTATTGAATTCAGATTCCCATTGAAGTTGATTATATTTATTAAATTTCAGCAGATATGGATTTGTGTAATAATATCCGGCAATTATGTATCCTGAGTCTGCAGTTGCTTTGATGCATTCGGGCATTCCTTCTGCTTCGCGATAAAAAGAAGTATCCCATTCTATAATTCCCAGTGAATCTGTTTGAAAAACGTCCCATCTTTGCATCATTGATTCATATTCAGCACCTGCAAGAATATATTTCTTCGAAAGGGTCTGCGTAAAAGTAGTTGCAGCTTCATTTTGATATATTTTTTCCCATCCTGCCTGTCCAAAGGAAGCAATGCTGTTTAAAGCTATTACCATTAGTAAAAACATCTTTTTCATCTTTTTTTTTATTTTAAAGTTAATATTTTGTTAATCTATAATATTAAAACTCGTATAGATTTCATTACTTTCTGCATCTATACGTTCATATTCGTTTTAAAATTATATCAATACTTGTAATTCTAATAAGGATAGAATTTTAAATAATTAATTAGCACATAACTATTTATTCTATTAATAGCTTTTTGCAAATCACTTCCTGCCCACTAACCAACTTCAGCATGTATAATCCATGTGGGATACCGGATAAAGAAACAGTAGTTTTCTTTTCTGTTAGTTGCCTCGTAAACACAGCCTGTCCCTGCATGCTAAACAGCGTGAGCGTTTGCATCTGTTTATCCGATTCTATGGTAACATAGTCTTTGGCTGGATTGGGTGTAAGCGTTAAACTTTTTCCATTCACTTCATTTACATCTAACCAAAATAATAATGTAATGATATTGGATGGTTCCGATTCGCAATCAGAGTAAAGTGCGGTTACCCAGAAATCACAAAGAAAATCAGAGGGCTTGGTTACTATGACCTTAAGAAAAGTATCTTGAGTGAAAAAAGGCTGAAAACCAAAAGGATCAGGATATAAGTAAACATTATATCCTAACAATCCACCTCTTACCGAATTATCCTTATTATCTTTAAATTTCAGTGCTTTCGGAAGTTTCCCGATTGTATATGGGCATGTATTTGTATAGTGTTCTTTTTGCAGGGAAGAAACAGGTTTTAAAGTAATTTCTTTTCCATCATAGTCCACTAATCCGCAAATATTCCAGTTATAATTATACCCATAGCCAGATAAGGCTTCCCATTCGCTGTCATTTAAACTAATCATATCTCCATAACCTGCAACGGCAGGTCCTTCATCTACACCTGCAGGAAATTCTCCCATAGGTTGAACAATAGAATATCCAATCCAAAGTTCATGAGAAGAATCTATTACTACCGGAACATTCAAATTAATGGTATTCCATTGTTCTATGGCAAGCCCCGAAAGTGGTTGTTCTCTTATCAGGCTGCCTGCATTTTCTCCTGTCCATATTTTCAGAGTATAGTTGGTATTATTTCCTCTTGGAAATATTTTCACTCTATTAAGCAAAAAACCACCATAGGGAATTAGTTGTTCTGGTTCAAAACGTATGGCAGCAGTAAACGTTCCTCCTTCATCAAGGCCTATCCCATCATAATTTATTCCATTATCATATCGTAATTCGGTTTGGAAAGAATTAGCAAAGGGAACCGGAACCGGCGACCACCATACATTAAATCCATATTGAAATCCATATCCATCGAAATTCTTTGGCGCACCGCGGTAATACATATGCAGGTAAACAGAATCTTCCATAAAAAACTCGCAACCTGCATATATTGTAGATACCCGGTAATAATACATTCCTGTATCTGGTTCTGCATCAATAAAAGTTAAATCCGCTATTGGCACATTGGTAAGCAGTTGACCGTTTCGGTAAACGTTATACTGATAATCGCGGTTGTCATCTTTTCCGGAAGGAGACCCCCAGCCAATAACAGCATTATTACAATGCTGAAAAGCATCAACCGATTGCGGTGCATAATTTCCTGTAGGGAAAAAAGCAACACTACCACCATACACCGAATCACAAGCAGGATAAACAGCCGTAAGCACATAAACCGAGGAACATGGAGAATATGTTGTATCGCTGAAATAAGTATTGGTAATCAACGAATCATTTTGCAATATCCCGCTTTCGTAAATATTGTAACCCAGCAGAGTTGTATCGTAAGGCGCATTCCAGTTAAAAGTAACAATGCCGGGTATGGAGTCGGTTCCGGTAAAACCAGTTGGGGGGGGACATGTTAAAATGGTAATAGGACTAGAATAAGTTCCTTGTTCACATTCAGGATACACTGCAGCTACTTCATAAACATAAGTACCTGGCGACAATCCCAGGTCGTCAAACTGTAGCACATAAACAGGATCTTGATTTATTTTCTCGTTGTTACGATAAACATTGTAATAGAAATCCACTCCTGCATCACAGCGGTTAATATTAACCGGAGAAGTCCAGGTAAGATGAACATCATAGCCATCAGCTACTACCTGAAAATTTTCAGGATTAAAGGTACAGCCCCATGCAAGTATCCATGTCCCACCGAAAACTGAATCACAATCAGGATAAACGGCTGCTAATGTATATTCCCATTGACAAGGCATTATATAAGGATCGTAATAAAATGTATCGGTAATAAGTTCGCTGTTGCGTAATATCTCGTTCCGGTAAAGGTTGTAACCCATTGGTGTGGTTATCTCCGGAGCATTCCAACACATAATGATATCATTAACGAGTGGCGGAAACCCAATAAAGCCAGTTGGTGGCATCGCTGGATTTATAATCTCCGATGTGCAGGAGGGAACAGATTCACCAAACGGATTCCAAATTGCCGTAATACAAATGTTAACGTTACCGATATACGCCCATTCAAAGGAAAACACCGTGTCATTTGCCAATGTAGAGTCAATCAGAAGATTGTTCCGGTAAATTTTATAACCGGAAACCGTACCGCCCGGATCGGGCAAAGGCGATTGCCAACTTAGGGTTACAATGTTGCAGTTAACTGTGGATGTTACATTCTGCGGCGGATTCTGTGCTCTCAGATTGCAGGAAATCACTGCCGTAAAAACCAGAAAAAGTAATAGTTTTCTCATAATGCGGGGTATTTTTGAAGGAAATAATCTTACAAATCAACTATTTTCTAAGCTTCCCCTTTAAACAAATTCCCTAAAATATCTATTAAGAAAATAGTTACCCGCAAATGTAAAAAAAATTTTGTTCATATCTTGTAAAGTTTATAAAATTTTTTATGCTGGGCAAAACAATTCAGGATTCATAATGCAGGTAGATTTACCGAAATAAATTAACATTCATCGCCTATGGTGAAATATGGCATGCTGAAATATTATAAGAATGGTTTGCAACCTTAACCCGAACTCAGGTTATTAATGATATTTGTATTGAGTCGCCAGTTTATCAGTGTATTTACCTGATCAAAAAAGCCCAGTCTTTATTTTCCTTCTTTCTGCTGCTAAATCAGCAAAGCCTATGTGTTTCTTATTTTTTATGCTACAAATACAACATCTTTATCGTTATAAACAACAATACTCTAATATTTTATGTGCTTTTTTACCTTGCAACGGTCTTAGTTTATCAAAAAATCAGCCTATATGAATATAAGAATTCAATACCAGCCTGTAAATAATAAGTACAGCTACAGGTAAAAATAACAATAACTTACGATACCGGAATTTTGTCTTCACTTGTATTACAATATTTTTTGAAGTGGGATCATTATAATGCACAAAAATATTAACAATGGGAATAAGCATTGCCAGTAACATCAAAGAAACAGTAATAGGATATTTAGGTGCCATAAGGAAAAACAGTATTATACTTCCGGTAAGCCATGGTAAGAAAATAGTACTAATAACATAATAAACCCTGTTTTGTGGTCGGATAAGGGTTGCCGACAATGACGACATCAGGAAAGCCCTTATTATATACTTTCCGGTAATAAGCATAAAAAAGAATGCAATAACGGAAAAAATAATTTCCTCCACATCAAACATATTGCTCATAAATATCCATTCCGACGAATAAATAAAGCCACTACGTGTAACCATTCCCACTATATATGCTCCAAAAAAGAAATTCGCCCCTTGTAAAATGCACCATGAAAAGAATAAACGGAGATAATGTGCTGATGCCTTCTCAATGAGAAATAATCGTAAAGCAAGTAATGCCAGCAAAATACACACTATGGGCCCTACCGCAAAAATAGTAACCAAAGCTTTTCGTGTCCATAAATTCGAAAGATCACTGATAGGAAATTTTACTTCAAAGTAATTCCAAGTAGATGGTATTGTAAAAGAGTGGGCTGATAATATTGTTAAAAGTTGGTTGATAATAAAAAACAGCAAAAAAGACAATACAAAATAAGATGTTGAAACCACAAAAGATGTAATGTGCTTTTTCCTAAGGTTATAATTTACTACACTCTCTTTCAGCAAACGGAAAAAATGGATGAAGTTGGAATTCATTTTTCGTATTCGCTCCTTTTTAATTTTTTTTCTGATAAATTTAATGTCATCAGGCGTGCGAAATGAAGAAAAAGGATCTTTAAAAAAACGGATAACTTTTTGATTGAAAAGCCTCTTCTGTTCTCTTCTGTATCGTTTTTGCAAATATTTTTGTTCCCTTGTAACTTTTTTCCTAAAACTCAGGGGATTTTTAAGAAAAACAAGAAATCGTTTTTTTAAATTCTTTTGATTTTCTTTTCGGGCTTTTGCTCGAAGGTATCTTTGCTCATGACTGAGATTATACGATAAAGTATGTTTAAAAAAAGAACGGATACTTTTTTTCAAATCGTTCCAGTCCTGTTTCCTTACTTTTTTATAATACCTTTTTTTCCTGCGATTTATCTTCTTTTGTCCCTGCCTTGTCCGCAGCCAATCTTTTATTCTTCGTTGTATCTTCCTATAGACCTTATAAAAAGGATTTCTTTTTCTTTTTTTATGTTTCATATTTCCCCAAAAAATCAGAAGTCAAACATACATTATAAAAATTAAAATACCAAAGACTATTTTTTTACTGTTATTAAAGCAATATACATACCAATGAAATATAATATTCCGGGGTTTTCAATTGTATTACTTTTTTACTATACTACATTGTTGTGATAATATTGCAATCCCAAAACTTTAAGTTTGCGTCTTACTTTTAAGAAAACAATAATCATCAAATAGGCAATATTTCCCACCTTATAGGTAATTGGACAAATAGAGTGTCGTATATCAAAAAAAATTATATTTTTGCTTTAAAAAACCACAAAAACACAAACTGGGGTCTTAATCTGATTATGTTTTTTGTATATTTGCCAAACTTTGTAGTTTTTTTGCTTAAAACATTTCAGGTGTCTTGTTAAGTCAAGCATTTGATTTTTATATACGTAAAATTTACTGTTCTTTGAGAAAACTTAATTAACCTGAATTTGGGATAAAATATGTTTTATATTTGCCCGATAACTACCCGTTAAGGTTTTAATATCCTGCTGAAATATTACAGGAATGGTTTGTAACATTATGCCGAACTCGGGTTATTAAAAAGATTTCTTCCTTGAATGGCAAATTTCCAGGTTTATGAAATATTATAATATAAGTATACCTTTTCCAAGGAAAGAAATGTTAAACATGAAAAACTATTAAAAAATAACTAAAAACACAAAACGTATGAAACCAAAACTTTTACTCCTTTTATTTGCACTCTTTCTTAGTTACTGGGGATGGGGGCAACAGGTTATTGGCTCTTTTCCTAATACAGATGGTGGATTTGAAAACCAATCAGGCACACTAACAACAGCTAGCTCAATTTCAAGTGTACAGACTTATTGGACAACTCAAGTTGCAGCAGCAGGAATAATAAGTACTACCGGTGGGCGATCTGGGCCTAAATATGTTACCTATACTCAGTCTGGAAGTTCGCATAAACGACTTCAAAGTCCAACATCAGATATTGCAACTGGTAGCTATATTGTCCAATTTTACTATCAAGGAGATTTGGATGGCGGCACTTATGGAAACATTCGTGGGGCTGTATCTTGTAATGGTACTTCAAGTCCTTCGTATGGAACGTATATTACTGGTGCTAATACAGGAAGTAATTGGACAAAATATACGGCTGTTGTTAATCCTGGGACATATGCAGCAAATATTGGGATTGGTGTCATAAGTGTTAATAATACAGCTCAATTTAATATTGACGACTTCGTAATGTATGCCGGAGCAGCCGATAATACTGCACCCGATTCGCCAGGCACCGTAACCATCAGCAATGCTACTGGAACTTCGCTCGATGTGAGCTGGGATGCTGCAACAGGTGGTGTTGATGGCGGTGGCTACGTAGTAGTAAGATATTCATCCGACCCAGGAGCAGGTAACGACCCCAATCAGAATGGTATTTATGCCATTGGAAACGCCGTTCCTACCGGTGGAACAGTTCGTTATATAGGCACTTCAACTTCTTTTACTGATAATGTTGACATTGTTGCTGCTACTCAGTACTGGTATAAAGTTTTCACCGTTGACAAAGCCTTTAATTATTCAACCGAATCTTCAGCATCAGGAACAACAAGTGGAGGTGGGGCAATAACAAAACTTGTAATTACTTCAGTAAACGGAGGCAATTCTCCTTCAGCCAACACTCCTTTTTCAGTAGTTGTTGAAGGTCGCGATGCTTCAGATAATCCTGCTGTTGCCGCATCTGATATTGATATTACTTTATCATTAAATACCGGAACAGGCTCATTGGGAGGTGTATTAACAGGTACAATATCAACAGGCAACGGTAGCACCACCATTTCGGGTGTTACTTATAATACTGCTGAAAACGGAGTGGTAATCACCGCCGGTGCGGCAGGTCTCACTTCGGGAAACAGCAGTTCGTTTAATGTGTTGGATGCCGCCAACCATCTTGTAGTTTTAAGTTTCCCTATTCATGGCAGAGTTAATACCAACATATCCGCATTCACTGTGGAAGCAAGAAGAGCCGACAATTCCGTTGATGCCAACTTCACTTCCAATATTATAATTAGCAAAAATTCAGGTGCCGGAACCCTTTCAGGTACTTTGTCAAAAGCTGCTTCGGCAGGGATATCTACTTTTAATGACATACAATTCGACATTGCAGGTATTTACTCTGTTAATGCAAATTCTGGCTTACTTACTCAGGGTACAAGCACCGACATTGATATTTTTGTTCCAACATCTTTCAGAACAAAATCAAGCGGTACATGGAATGTAGCTGCTACATGGGAAGAAACTGATGGAACTAATTGGTACGATGCACTCGATTACCCTAAGGATGCTACCACCAATGCAACTATTCAAAATGGACACACCATCCTTCTTACTGATAATCTTGGTAAATGTAAAGACCTTAACGTTAATAACGGCGGTAAATTATGGGCAAACAGTACCACTTCAGGCAAATACCTTTACGTTTATGGAAATATTACAAATGACGGAATTATTGGTACTGATGTTGGCGCTACAACCAAAGATTTGCTTGGCTTCGACATAGAGGGAACTAACTGTAATATAAGCGGCTCGGGTATATTCGATTGTGGACGTATGTCGAAATTCACCACTGACAACCTCACTACAAATGTTGTTATAAATATGGATGTTGCTCTAAGATATGTTTCCGGTACCGCTTCAGCTTTATATAATGGTGCAGGAACTACTACTACTTTCAATATTACAGTAAATGCAGGTAAAAAATTAGAAGTACCTAATGCAAAAATAGACCTTAACTATTGCACCCTCACTCTCAAATCAAATGCCGCAGGCACTGCTACACTTCTCGATAATGGGACTATTAATGGCCAATCGGGTACAAATGTAGTTGCCGAACAATTCCTTAGCTCAAACAAATGGCATTTTATGACTCCACCGCTTACTGGCAACACTGCACTTGTGTTTTCTACAACCAATCCCGCAATTTCTGGCAACATTTATCTGCGTACCTTCAACGAACCCGCTAACAATTATACTTATATTGTTGACCCAACTACTGTTTTGAATGTTTGCCAGGGTTATCAACTTTGGGCTACTGCTGATAATACTGCTATTTTTACCGGTACACTTTCTACTTCAGACATTACCCTAAATACAGCTTCAACACCGGCTCTATCGTTTACCAACAGTGATCCTTATGGCTTTAACCTTGTAGGAAATCCTTTTATGAGTGCTATTGATGGCGACCTTCTTACAAAAACCAATATTGATGCATCTGTGTATGTTTGGGATGGCACTGCCGGAAATTACAAAGGCTGGAATGGTACCATAGGTGGTTTAACAGACGGTATAATCCCCGCTATGCAAGGATTCTTTGTCCATGCCAATGCAGCCAACCCCGAACTCGTTATCCCTACAGCATCACGTCTTTATAGCTCAACGAACTTCTACAAAGAGGCTGTTTATGACTTACTATCACTTAAAGTTACAGGTGCCGGATATGAAGATGCAACCTACATTAATTTAAACAATTCAGCAACTATTGGTTTCGACAATCAATACGATGCTTACAAATTAATGGGTTCTGACGAAGCTCCTCAATTATACACTACAAATTCCGAACAGAACTTTTCGATTAATGTTTTACCATATTCAGCAAATGAAATAATTGTTCCGATGAGTTTCAAAGCAGGAGTAAATACGGACTATACCTTATCGGTAAAAGAACTCTATTTTGATCCATCTATAACTATTCTACTCGAAGATGTACTTGCCGGACAAACCCTCGACCTTCGTCAGAATAACACTTATACCTTTGCTGCTCAAACCGGCGACGATGTTGCAAGGTTCAAAGTACATATTCTCGGTGCCACTGGAATTCAAAATCCTGGTTCTTCCAATCCATTTAATATTTATGCCTTTGGCAATACTATTTATGTAAATAATCAATCTGCCCAACCTTGCCAAACAGAAGTTTATACTGTTAGCGGGCAATTGGTTGCCAGCAAAATATTAAAGGCTTCATCGCTAAGTAGCATTAACAGCATTACTCAAAGAGGAGTTTATGTAGTAAAAGTTACTTCGGCAGGGAAAACCCTTAGTGAAAAGGTTGTTTTAAAATAACAATATCATCCATAGCTTTCTGTTAGTTTCAGAAATCTTATGGAATAAAAAATATTTTAATACGTAAACGTTAAAAAAATCAACAATATGAAAAGAGCCTTAAAGATATTAGTTTTATCGGCAATAATTGCAATAGCATCAACGACTGTACAGGCACAAGAGCCACCTCATCCGGGAGGCAATCCATCCGATCCAGGCAGCGGTGCACCAGGACCTGTTGGCGGGGGAGCCCCAGTTGACAGTGGTTTAGTTATGCTGATAGCTTTCGGTGCATTATATGGCGCAAGGAAAATTGCCGCTCTTCGCCGTAGTGAACAATAACTGAATGCTTATGAATTTTATTGAAAACCCGCCTACAAAGCGGGTTTTCTTTTGTTCTAATTGCCGAAATGCAAACCACTGTTCAATAAAATACGGTAAAGAAATAAAATTACCACTATCATAATGATAACACTTTTACGTGTATAAGATCTCCTTAACATTCCTGCATTCAGAATCTCGTCGTGTTTTTCGGAACGTGCAGTTAAAAGCATTGGAATTATCATTAGCACCGGGGTAATTGTTTTTAGCGTAAATGGTAGATAATGCTCTGGTATTGTTATAATGTAAAATACTATTACACCCACAAGCCAGGGGATAAACACATAAGCAAAAATGAAAAATAATCTGAATTGCCTCTTGATTATGGTAGCCGAACCAGATGTAAGTAAAAATAATCTCGTGGCAAATCTACCTGTCAATAACATTACTATCAAGGCTATCAACACAAATAATATCTCTTCCACTGCAAACATTTTGTTCATAAACAGCCATTCAGTGGAATAAATGAATTCTGTGCGGGTAATAAACCCAACTATATACGAACCAAAAAACAAATTGATTCCGTTTATCGTACACCAAAGTAAAAACAGTCTTATTCCAACAATCATTTTGTTTTCAGAAAAGAACATTCTGAAAAAAACTAATGTAAGGAATAGTATAGCAATGGGTCCGGCTGAGAAAATACTTACCATTGCCATACGGGAATAAATGGAAGAATAAGTATAAAGTGGCCATTTTATACGATAATAATACCAGATACAAGGGATGTCGAACGACCGGGTTATCAAAATTGTCGTAATCTGATAAATAACATAAAGAAACAGGAACGACAATAGATAAAAGCCTGTTGACTGAAGCATTGAGGCTGAGAAACGAATTCGTAAATCAGGGGTTTTTATTATTTGTTTTAAGGATGAAATGTTCTCCCTGAATCGTTTACTTATATTTTCACGCTTGTCACGACGAATCATCCCTTTTATTGCAAGCAGTTCGTCGTCGGGTTGTTCGTGTTTGAACAAAGTTTTAATGGGATTTTTTAAAAACGAGATTATCCTTCGTTTAACATTGTTCCGACGGTCTTGTTTGATTTTGCGGCGTATTATCAGTTCTTCGACATCATAGTAACGTGGGGTGTAGAACAAAAGAAAAGGATTTCTGAGATATTTAATCAGCAGTATTTTGAAATTCATCCTTCTGTCGTGTTTTATCTTTTTTCGTATAATTTGTTGTTCCAAATCCCACTCGGGCTTAGGGAAAAAAAACCTGAATGGATTTTTGAAAAAAGTTTTTAATTTCTTAATAAACATCTGTTGCCGGTCGGCACGAATTTTCCGGCGGATGATACGGATTTCGAGATCGGGTTTGTCTTTTGAAGAAAATACTTTGCCCATACGTTTAAGAAAACTTGTTTTGTTTTTCTTGCGATAATGTCGTTGATGAGCTTTTTGTTTTAATTTCCTTTCGTGCCGTTCTTTTCGCTGCAGCTTTCTGTCGGTCAGTATCATTTTCAGTATCTCCAAATGTCCGGGACGATTATGGCGGCGTCTTTCGTTTTCCATAGATTTGTGTCTTTCTCAGGAAGGTCAAACATACGATGTTTTTTGAAAATATTAAACACAAAAATTCTAACAGCTTAAACTTTGTTTTATCATGGTAATATTTGCCAGCTATTATATGTTTTGCATCCGTTTTGATAAATTGCATTAATTTCCTATACATTTAGAATAAAATATATTATAACCATTAATGCAATTTTTGTAACGGTGTTTATGAGAAACCATATTTTTAATTCCTGAATGTTATATTAACTTACTGTTAAATCTTGTCCGGATTCGTGAATCCGGACATATTTTTTCTTTTTAATTCATTTTTTTATATTTATTTTACTGAAGATATTTTTATTGAAACAAGAGATAATCATTGTATTGTTTTATTGCAATTTATGGGTATCATTCTTATTTGAGAAATGACTATTCTTTAATGCTTTTTTAGTGAAACACCTGGAAAACAGTAATAAAAAACATTTGCAAAAACTTAAACATAACGAGGTATGGCAGTAAATTACAAACCGGTTCCCAAAAAAAACCCCGCAAAGCAGGATGAACACCCCAAGTATTATGCCCAGGCAGTAAGTACGGGTGATTTATCGCTGCGCCAATTGGCAAAAATGATAACCGAAGTAGCAAGCGTTAAGTCTGCCGATACCATGGCGGTGTTGGAAGCCCTGTTGGATGTACTTCCTATGGCATTAGCCGACGGCAAAATAGTGCGTCTTGGCGATTTTGGCAGCTTTAACCTAAGTATTAAAAGCGATGGAACCGAAGATATAAACAAACTAACTTCGGCAAACATCCGTAAGGTAGCTGTTAATTTCCGCCCGGGTAAGGAATTCACCAATGCATTAGAGCATCTTGTATTCAATAAAATTGTTTAACGGAAAGCCCGCAGGTAAATAATTTTTACTGGCGGGCTTTTACTTAAAAGCTGCCCGGCTTTTGTTCAAAAGCCCGTGGGCTTCCGTAGGCTTTTTATGCCTGAATAATTAATAAAAAATAATTAAAAATACATAACATATGAAACGAAAACTTTTACTCTTATTTATTATGCTAAGCCTCGGGTATTTGGGGTGGGGACAGACACTACTTCAATGGAATACTTATGGAAATGTAGGAACAGAAACTACAGAACCAAGTGTTTACAATGACCCAAATATTTCATCGGTCAACCTTACCCAAGGCAGTATTACTGCAGCGGCAAATGGAAATCGATTTGGCGGTTCTGGATGGTTTGATACTGGGAATACTGCATCTGGTAACACTTTAACAGAAGCAATTGCAGGAAATGATTATATTCAATTTATAGTCACACCTAATTCGGGTTATAGTTTTACTCCTACTTCATTTGTTTTTCAATGGGATAAATCTGGCACTGGTCCCAAAAATGTAACACTAAGATCGTCAGTTGATAGTTATGCGACGGACTTAGGAACTGTCGCTCCGGTTGCTGCAATGGGTACTCTGAATACCATAACAATAACAGGACTAACAGCGCTTACTAGTGCAACTACTTTTCGACTTTACGGATATGGAGCCACTGCCACTGGTGGAACGGGTGGATTTGATGTGTCTTCTAATGTGGTAAATGTCCAGCTTAATGGATCTACTGCTTCTACAGGCAATGCCGCTCCAACTGTTACTACTCAGGCTGTTAGTTCTATAGGGACAACTACTGCCACCGGTAATGGTAATATTACGGCTACCGGAGGAGTGAATGCCTCGACAAGAGGAATATGCTGGGATGTATATGCCAATCCAGACCCGGATATTACGGATAGCCATAGCACAGAGTCAGGCGATTTTGGTACCGGTGCGTTTACCGGGACTATGACTTTATTAAGTCCCGAAACACGGTACAATGCCGTAGCCTATGCGACCAACAGTGTGGGTACGGGTTATGGTTCGGCTGTTAATTTCTGGACATTGTCAACAGAACCTTCTACTCACTCAACTACTTTTGCTAATTCTGTAATTTCGCAAACACAAATTGATCTTTCGTTTGATGCGGCAAGTACCGTTACCAATGCCGATGGTTATATTATACTTCAAAAGACAGGCTCCGCCCCGACAGGAACTCCTACTGATGGAAATGCTTACAGCGTAGGAAACACCATTGGAGATGCTACCGTAGCTGCCATTGTTGCTAACACGTCAGCTACTTCCGCGAATGTAACCGGCTTATCAGCCGGAACAAATTATTATTTTACCTTGATTCCTTATAACTGGAATGCAACGGACGCAGCCACCTATAATTATAAAACTGATGGTACAATACCTAATACAAATGGCACTACCCAGCTACCATTAGATGCAACCTCTGAAGTATCAGGTCCTGTTTTGGTAAGCCAACCCAATCCTACGCTTATTTCTTCATTAGTTACAACTGAGAGTGCGGCTATTCGTGTTTTAGATATGGATATTTATGATTATGGTTCTACAGATACACAGCCCACTAAAATTACTCAGGTAACCATTAAAGCAGGCACCAACAATACTGCAGACTGGTCAACTACTATTCAAGGCGTTAAATTATCAACAGATGCCGGGAGTTCATTTGTAACGATTGGAACCCCGACAATAACTACTTCTTCCATTGTTATTCCTATTACTTCCGGTAATTTGAATATTCCCAATGGTAATGTTTTAACAGTTTCGTTGTACGTTTATTTAAAAAACACTGGCTTAACAGATAACCAGGTTCTCGAATTTGATATTCCCATTACTTCTCATGGGTTTACTGCGGATGCAACAGGTTCTACCTTTTTAACAACCTTTGCCAGTGCTACAACTTCAAACCAAATTTTAATTGATGTAATTGCTACGAAATTAAGTTTTGTACAGCAACCAACAAATGTTGGCACTTCAGCGAATATTACACCTAGTGTTACTGTTAGTGCAAATGATGCAAATGGGAATAGGGATTTAGATTATACAACAAATGTATCAATTACAGCAACCGGAGCTACATTAAATGGTTCTCCGGTATCAGTAGCAGCGGTAGGTGGATTGGCTACATTTAGTACATTATCATTTTCTACAGCAGCCACTGGAGCAACTTTGGATGTTACTTCTGGTTCTTTAACCGGAGTATCAAGTAATGCATTTAATGTAATTTTATTACCAGCAGAAGGAGAGATCGTTATAAATCAATTTAATCCTGCATACAATGGAGCATCTAATGAATACATTGAATTAATAAATAAAACAAACAAAACATTTGATTTGTCACAATTAAAAATCATGTATTCATCTAGTGGTGGTTCTGGTCCAAGTTCAATGGGCACTTTAAGTGGAACATTACCACCTTATAGTTTCTGGTTACTTTCACCAGATGCAACAATAACTGTCGGGTTAACGACTGCTCTTGCAAGAGATGGCTCTTTTACAGCAGGAATGGCTGCAACATCTGGTCAAATTGCAGTAGAAACTCTTGAAAATGTAAAAATTGATGGGGTTGCTTATGGTTCAATTAGCTCAAATAAACTTGGTGAAGGCAATCCTGCTCCAACCCCTACTACGGCAAAAGATGGACTTAAAAGAATTTATGATGGAGTTGATAATAACACAAACAGTGTGGATTTTGCAAATGTTGCTAATGCTGACATCTATTTAAGAAATCATAATTCATTATGTATTCCTACTGTCTATATACTACCTTTATCCTCTTATCCTGCAGATATCGTTCTTTCCGGTTCATCACCTAATGTTACTTTATCTGGAAATACAATAATATCAGGTAAATTAACAATTATTTCCGGCAGCCTTACTGTAGCTTCAAGTCAATCCCTTACCGTCTCCGGCACTCTCACTAGTAACTTCGACAATTCAGGATTAGTCATCGAAGATGGCGCATCGCTGATTACCAATGGAACGGTGAGTGGCGGGGCTACGGTAAAGCGTACCTTTACCGGTCCTGCATGGCACCTTATGTCGCCACCGGTTAGCTCTCAAAATATTTTTACCGGATATACCGATATGTATTATTATGACGAAACAAACAATTTATGGATTAACCACAATGGCGGTACATGGGGCGCTGGGGAAATTTCTTATCTGCCCGGTAAAGGTTATCTCGTTTCGTGGACATCGGGGGCAACAAAAGACTTCGCTGGCACAATCAACAGCGGCGATTATGCTACTGGTACAGGCTCGGTTCCGGCTTTGTCGTTCACCACGGGAAAAGGTGAGGGATACAACCTTATCGGAAATCCTTATCCTTCTGCTATCATCGGTAGCATAGATACATGGACTAAAAACAACGTTGACAATTCTATCTGGGTTTACGATAATGGAAACTATCTTACCTGGAATGGCAGCATAGGAGATTTAGCCGAAGGTATCATTCCTGCAATGCAGGGATTCTGGATAAAAGCCAATGGCAGCGACCCCTCCTTAACCATTCCCAATAGTGCACGAACATTATTATCTCATTCATATTACAAAGAAAGCGTTCAGGACATGCTACAACTGAAGGTTGAGGGCAATGACTACTGCGACGGTATAGTTATCAATATGAATAACGATGCAACCACAGGTTACGATAACGAATACGATGTTTTCAAAATGTACGGGCTTCAGGAAGCACCCCAAATGTACAGCCTGGCATCTAATAGCGAGCTATCCATCAATGTTCTTCCTCATTCGGCTCAGGAAATTATTGTCCCGGTAGCACTGAAGGTAGGGCAGGAAACTTCTTATACCATTAGTGTAAAAGAGAATACCTTTAATCCATTGGTAGGTATTTTGCTTGAAGATGTGAAAACCAACGCCATCATTAACTTATGGCAGGTTCCTTCTTATACCTTTACGGCAAACCCAAACGACGATCCGCAACGCTTTAAACTGCATTTCTATGGAGCTACCGGCATCAGCGAATCCACGCAAAACGATTTCAACATTTATGCTTACGACAATACTATTTATATTAATAATTCTACCGGCAAAGCACATAACGGAACCATCGAAGTGTATGATATTACCGGAAGATTGGTACTGAAAACACCTTTACTGAACCAATTGCTGAACAAAATTTCTGTCGGCAATGTAAAGGGATGCTATATAGTAAATGTTGTTACCAATAATGATTCATATTCAGATAAAGTTGTTTTTTAACATAAGGAGAAGATACAAATGAAAACGAAGAAATTAGTATCAATAATAGGAATAGGTTTATTTTGTTTACTTTTTAATCCGGCATTTGCCGACGGACCTCCACCTCCACCAAGCGGACATGGAAACAGTGGAAATGCTACACCTCCAAGTGGTGGTGGCGGTGCACCTATTGATGGTGGATTGAGTATTCTGCTGGCTTTAGCTGCAGCTTTCGGTGCAAAAAAAGTTTACGACATACGCAAAAAAGAAAAAACTACCACCTGATACATTCATAGCGATAATTTTAACCCAAATTATTCATTAGAAGCGAAGCGAGCTAATGAATTAGTTGGGTTTAACCCCGATTTAGAAAAACTTGAATAATAAGATTTCCTTACCAATAAAAAAGATAAATTCTTAGTTTTTCTTAATCGTTTTGCCGTTACAAAAATATCAATAATAGTTCATTACTATTGTATTTTTCTAATGATTGTTATTTGAAAAAAATGCTAACGGCAAATCTGGGTTTAATTTAACCGGGTTTTAATACTTCCCCGGGTTAGGCAACGTCCAACAATTTGGGCGTTGTTTTTTTATTTTTTAATTTAGGGTATGCTGAAAAGATAATAACCTGAGTTCGGGTGAAGGTTACAAACAATTCCTTAATATTTCAGTTTTTATAAACCACTAAGGGCACAAAGGAACACTAAGGATTTTTCCCTTTGTGATTTTTATCGGCGTTCCTTTTTTTGAAGCAATCTGAGGCCGGCGGTTGCAAACCATTCCTGTAATATCGGGCTTTCGTTAAAATAAAAGAGGAGGCTCCGTTTGGAACCTCCTCTGTGTCGGAGTGGTCAGACTCGAACTGACGACCACTTGCACCCCATGCAAGTACGCTAGCCAACTGCGCCACACCCCGATTTATTTATTTTAAAGAACTTTCGATTCAGCTAATGACCTTCCCGATTTAATCGGGATATGCTAACCTACGGAATTTATCCTGCTTGATTTTGCGGCTGCAAATATACAAGCCTTTTTCAAAATAACAACATTTTTACATAAGTCAATTTGTCAGCAGTTGCTTTGTTAATAGCCAATGTTTTAATCTTTGGCATATTTTTCGTAACTTCTTATGCCGTTCTGTAAAATCCATTAATTTTGTAAAAAACACATGAACATATGCAACAAGACACTGAAAAAGTACGATGCCTGATCATTGGCTCAGGACCTGCCGGCTACACCGCAGCTATTTATGCTGCCCGTGCCGATTTGAAACCTATTTTATATGAAGGACTACAACCCGGCGGACAGCTTACCACTACCACCGAAATAGATAATTTTCCGGGATACCCGGAAGGAACTACCGGTACCGGGATGATGGAGGATATGAAAAAGCAAGCCTTACGTTTCGGAACAGATGTACGTTTTGGGATTATCACGGAAGTGGACTTTTCCAAACGTCCATTTATCCTCAAATCGGACGATGGAAAAATACTGGAAGCCGAAACCGTAATTATTGCTACCGGAGCCACTGCCAAGTGGTTGGAAATACCTTCGGAAGAGAAATTTCGTGGTTATGGCGTTTCTGCCTGCGCCACCTGCGACGGATTCTTCTACCGTGGCAAAGATGTAGCCATCGTAGGCGGAGGCGACACCGCTGCCGAAGAAGCTACCTATCTTGCCAAACTTTGCCGTAAGGTATATCTCATCCATCGCCGCGACGAACTGCGTGCTTCCAAAGCCATGCAAGCCAAAGTTCTGAGTACTCCCAACCTTGAAGTAAGGTGGAGCCATACTCCCAAAGAAATCCTTGGCGACGAAAAGGGTGTAAACGGCGTTTTGCTCCAAAACCTGAAGACCGGACAAGATGTGAAGATAGATGTGGATGGTTTCTTTGTAGCCATCGGTCATATCCCAAATTCTGATATTTTTAAAGGACAGATAGATTTGTACGAAGACGGTTACATCAGAACAGTTCCTGGTTCTACACGTACCAGCGTAGAAGGTATTTTTGCCGCCGGAGATGTGCAGGATCATCACTTCCGCCAGGCAATCACCGCCGCCGGAACCGGTTGTATGGCTGCCATCGAAGCCGAACGGTTCCTGTCGTCGCTATAAGCCGGAGGTTTTGAAAATAAAAGATTAAGGTTTAAGATACTTATCAATTAGTAATAGCAATTCCTGTCTCTTGATAGGCTTTGAAATATAATCGTCGCAACCCGCCGAAAGTGTCATTTCTTTATCTCCATTTAGCGCATAGGCTGTTTGTGCAATTACCGGCAGATTGGGTCGTTGATGTTTAATGTGTTGCGTGGCTTCATAACCATCCATAACAGGCATTTTAATATCCATAAGTACCAAATCAATTGAAGAGTCTGATGTACAGACTTCTACTGCCTCTTTTCCGTTTTTAGCATGCAACATTCTGAAATTTTTATTTTTCAGGATGTTGATAAGCAACATAAAGTTACTTTCTTCATCTTCAACAATTAGCAAAGTTTTCATATTTTTGACTTTGGTATTAAAATTAATTTTTAAAAAACAGATAATGAAAAGTAAAAGGTAGCACCATTATTTACTTTGGATTGTGTCCATATTTCTCCTTCGTGACGCTGGATAATACGTTGTACAATGGCAAGCCCCACTCCGGTACCTTCAAATTCCTGTGTGGAATGCAAACGCTGGAACACACCGAATATTTTTTCGGCAAATTTCATATCGAAACCGACACCATTGTCGCTAATTGAAAAAATCCATTTTTTATTTTCTTTTTTGCACGAAACGGTAATTTCAGAAGTTACTTTCGGGGAAGAAAATTTAATGGCATTCGACAGCAGATTTATCCACACCTGCTTCATCATGGAATGGTCGGCTTTTACGATGGGAAGATTGTCTTTGTGAAAAATAATTTTCCCGGGTTTTTCCGTCGAAGTAAGTTCAGAAAAACAAGTTTCGACCAACAGGTTCATGTCCACATCTCTATGATTCATATCTGATCGGCTGAGGCGCGAAAATGCCAGAAGGTCATCAATGAGTTGTCCCATCCGCAGGGTGTTGGCGATTATGGTATCGCAAACTTTTTTCCCCTGCTCATCAAGATTTTCTCTGTAATCTTCCAAAAGAATACGTGTAAATCCTTCAATTGCTCTTAAAGGAGATATGAGGTCGTGTGAAACGGTATAGGCAAATGATTCTAATTCCTTGTTGGCAAACATAAGCTCAGCAGTACGTTCCTCCACACGATTTTCAAGTGTGGCATTCAGGAGTTTAATTTCATTTTCTGCTTTTTTACGTTCCGTTATGTCGGTTTTGATGGTGCCTACAAGAGGCAAGTCTTCCGGAATGTTAATTCTGAATTTCTCGGTGTAGTAAACCAGTTCTTTGCCATGTTTATCTGTCCAGTTTTCTTCATACGAAACAAAACCTTTTTCCAGGGCTTTGGTATCCACTTCCACCATTTTATCAGCTATGGGCTTGGGGAAACATTCATGAGGAGTTTTTCCCATCCATTCCTCAATGGGAAATGATGCACGACATTGTTCATTGGCAAAAACAGGACGCAATGTGTTGTCTTTAATAAGTATCTGTGCCGGTGTAAACTGCATAAAAGCAGCCAGACGGGCTTCACTTTGCCGCATAGCCATCTCGGCTCTTTTACGTTCGGTAATATCACGCCCGATAACAATCAGTTCTTTCCTTTTCCCTTCCGGGGTAAAGGTTGGTATCTTAACAATATCAAACATTTTAACAGAGCCATCGGGTTGTGTGATGCTTTCATCGCTACGGGTAGGAACTCCTGACTGCCACGCCCTTTCATCAGTAAGTTCACAAGCAAGAAAAGCTTCTTTAAAAAAAGGGCTGAAATGAGCTTGTTCGCTATCTTTTTTACCTTTATAGTCCACACCTTCAAGTTGAAAAAGCCGCAAATCATAATCATTCGCAACAAGCCATTTGCCTTCTCCATCTTTAAAACAAACAATGTCAGACATGGCATTGATAAGTGTGGCAAGTAAGTTTTCGTTATCGGTAAAGATTTCGTTAGCCAGCTTGTTAATTATAGAAGCTGTGGAAGTTTCCTCTTTGCCTGGCGAAATATTATTTTCAGCATTAACATACACTTTTTCAGCAGGTAAACTATTTTTAAAATAATCTGTTCTCATTTCTCAGGGTGCGTGGATAGTAAATAATTGCTCGCCATAAAAATATGAAAATTATAATTGAATTTTAGAAAAATCTATCGGCATCGAATTGCAGGCTACCTATAGCAGCCATTGGGCATAATTTTTACCTTTGCCGATCCTTCAAAAAAAAACTTTATGTCGTGGATAGTCATTGCAGCGCTTATTGGTTCGGGCTTGGTAGTGGGTTTTATCAATACTCTGGCGGGGGGAGCTACTATCATTTCGCTATCACTATTTATGCTATTGGGGCTACCTGCCAATGTTGCCAACGGTACCAACCGGATAGCTGTTTTTTTTCAAACACTCGTTTCGGTTGGTAGCTTTAAAAAGCAAAAGGTACTGGATACCCGTAAAGGATTAATTTTATCAATTCCAACTGTAATAGGTTCGGTTATAGGCGCCCGAATAGCCATTGAGATGAATGAAAAGATTATTGAAAGGGCTTTTGCCGTAATAATGCTGGTGATGTTATTTTTTGTGCTCTACAAGCCCCAGCTATGGTTGAAAGGCAGTGAAAAAGTGGTTTCCGGAAAAATGAAACCTTGGCAGGTTATATTATTTTTTTTCATTGGTATTTACGGAGGTTTTGTACATGTAGGGGTAGGTTATTTCATTCTTGCCGGTGTAGTGCTTGGGGCTGGTTACGACCTGGTGAAAGCCAATGCGCTGAAAGTTCTGATTGTGTTGGCTTACGTACCTTTTACCCTCGTAATTTTCATGTGGAACGGACAGGTGAATTATACATACGGACTAATTCATGCCATAGGCAACGTTATCGGGGCGTATGTTGCATCAAAAATAGCAGTAAACAAAGGAGCCAATTTCATCAGATGGTTTATGGTTGCCATTATCATCATTTTTTCAGCCCAGTTACTCGGGCTTATTGATTTCAAAAGCTGGATAAGCCACTGTATTTAACCCTGTTGATTTTTATATTTCAACACCTCGTTATTAATATAATCCAACTGAATTCCCGCCTGTTCGAACATTTTTTCCGACTCTTCGCCGGCATGGTAGCGAAATTCGCAAACCACCCGGACTATACCACAATTGATAATGAGCATTGCGCAGGTACGACAGGGTGTCATCCGGCAATAAAGGATAGCACCTTCAAGGGCAACTCCCAATTTTGCTGCCTGGCATATGGCATTTTGCTCGGCATGTACCGTTCGCATACAATGCTGGGTAATGGTATCGTTATCGTGTATTACTTTTTTCATTAAATGCCCCACCTCGTCGCAATGCGGCAAACGGGTAGGAGATCCCACATAGCCGGTAACCAAAATTTGTTTATTACGGGCTATTACACAACCACTGCGTCCCCTGTCGCAGGTTGCTCTTTTGGCTATTGTTTGTGCCACTTCCATAAAATATTCATCCCACGAAGGGCGAATGTATTTTTCGCTCATTGACTTTTTTTTATGAAACAAATATCCGATAAAAATTGATTCACACAAAATAGTCTTAAACCTTGTAAAACGAATCACAGCTTTTGGAAGATAAATTTATAAATGTTTATCCCATTTTTTTCAAACATTAAATTTATATTTGCCGCTTAAAACAGGAAATTATTGTGAATATAGGAAATCGTTTTTTGGAATTTTCTGAGTTACAGGAGTTTATTAGGCATACTTCAAAAGTTGAGTTGGAGGAAGTTGCTTTAAATCATTTAGATACAAATTTTCAATTTTTGCTGGATTTTTCCCGTGATAAGATTATTTACGGGTTAAACACGGGTTTTGGTCCCATGGCAAAAGTTAAAATATCGCAAGCAGACCAGATAAGCCTACAATATAACCTTATCCGTAGCCATGCTTCCGGCTCGGGGGACATACTCCCCTGTTTTTATGTAAAAACGGTGATGCTGGCACGACTTAACAGCTTGATGAGAGGCTATTCGGGCATAAACCGCTCTGTGGTTGAATTGTTACGTGATTTTATAAACTATGAAATTTATCCCGTAATATTTTCGCATGGAGGTGTTGGAGCCAGCGGCGATCTTGTGCAACTTTCGCACCTTGCACTTGCTCTGATAGGGGAAGGGGACGTAATTTTCCGGGATAAAATTGTATCCACACGGAAAGCGATGGACATTTGCGGTTTGAATCCCATAGAAATAAAAAGTCGCGAAGGACTTGCCCTTATCAATGGAACTTCGTGCATGACCGGCATAGGGCTTATCAATACAATGTATGCCAATCACCTTCTCAACTGGATTACTCTTGCTTCGGCTATTCTTAACGAGATAATGGAATCCTATGATGATTATTTCTCAGAAGCTCTCAATGGGGTTAAGTACCACATTGGACAGCAAAAAGTAGCAAAATCTATCAGCAACATATTACATCAAAGTAACTTAATTAAAAACCGTTCGCTGAACAACTTTAAAACGGCTCCCGGCTCGACGGACGATAAGGTACAAGAATACTACTCATTGCGTTGTGTTCCCCAAATTGTGGGTGCTATTTTAGAAACCATAGACCATTGCCAGAATACCTTGGTTAACGAATTTAATTCTGCCAACGACAATCCGATAGTAGATTCCGAACGCAGAGAGGTGTTTCACGGCGGTAATTTCCATGGTGATTACATTTCTTTTGAAATGGATAAATTACGTTTGGCAATTACCAAGCTTTCAATGTTGAGTGAAAGGCAGTTGAATTTTCTACTCAATGATTCGTTAAACCAGAAGCTCCCTCCTTTTGTAAACCTGGGAATACCCGGACTCAATCTGGGAATGCAGGGAGCACAGTTTACTGCTACTTCCACCACCGCCGAAAATCAGGCATTGTCCACTTCTATGTACATTCATAGTATTCCAAATAATCGTGATAACCAGGACATAGTGAGTATGGGTACCAATGCGGCATTGTTTACCAAAAAGGTTATTGAAAACACCTTTGAAATAATGGCAATTGAATACATTACCATTTTGCAGGCTATTGATTACCTGAAAATTGAAAATAAGCTTTCTCCCGTTTCTGCCAAATGGTACCACGAACTTCGCAACTTGGTTCCTGTTTTTTCCGATGACACTTCTAAGTATCAGGAAATAAGAAACATGACTGATTTTTTATCAAATAATTCCCCTGCTGTTATTGCATAAGGTTCGTGCAATGAATAGATGCGCAGGCAAACAGGGCTGCCGTTTCGGTACGTAGCCGACTGTTTCCAAGACTCACAGGTAAAAAACCAGCTTTTTGTGAAGCAAGTACTTCTTTAGATGAAAAATCTCCTTCGGGACCTATTAAAATCACTGCATTACTGCCCCTCCTGTAGCTATGTTGCAATAAAACAGAATTTTCCACAGAGCAATATGCAATAAACCTGTCGGCATCGAATTTTCTCTCAATGAATTCTCTGAAAGAAACTGCTTCGCCAAGCCGGGGATGAAATGCACTGAGCGACTGCTTTACAGCCGAAGTAACTATTCTACTAAGTCGTTCAAAATTAACCGAGTGTCTTTCCGAATGTTCGCAAATCAGCGGGGTAATTTCGTCAATACCCATTTCTGTGGCTTTTTCAAGAAACCATTCGAAGCGTGCAATGTTTTTCGTGGGTGCAATGGCAATATGTAACTTATATGTTCTTGGATTATTCACAACCTCAACATTTTCAACTTTTACCTGGCAATGTCTGGAATGAGCATCAGAAATTATAGAATGAAAAAAACATCCTTTCCCGTTGGTAAGAGTAACCTTTTCGCCAATTTTTAATCTTAGCACCTTGATACAATGGTTAGAGTCATCCTCATTCAGGATATAATTCTCAGCGTTGATATCGGGAGTATAAAAAAGTACCATCTGAAAAAACAGGGTATCTACTCTTAGTAGAAAACCCTGCTTACCAACTATTCTACAATAATTCTTTTCACTACAAGAGACTGAGAGGTTGTACACTTTACGACATAAACACCTTTTGGCATTTCGCTTAGGTTGAAAGTAACACCAGTACCTGAAAAGTTCAGCCGTTTTACCTCCTGACCCTGAATGTTATAAATGTGAACTTCTGCAACATCGGGTTGCTGTATCTGCAGGGTAAATAATCCAGAAGCCGGATTGGGATAGATTACAAATGCATTTTGCGGAACAATTGTGCCAATACCCACTCCGTTTGTAATGCTTACTTCATCCAAAAAGAGATTATTCCCGTAATAGTTAAATGATTCAAAAGCTATTTTCACATTATTACCACCTGACCAGGGAGTTATATCAATCGTATTACAGGCACTTCCATAAGCACCATCACACCAGTCATCAGTACCTAATGGAATAAACTCCTCGGTAGTTAAGGGATGCGTTGCAAAACTTCCGGAATTATCATCACCAGCAGCAAAAATCCTTGTCCAGTTTGTTCCGCAATCTGTAGAAATATAAACAATCAGAGAATCAGTAATAGATTCATATTGTTTGGCATACGCATGTTTAAAATTAAGGTGTACATTGGCTTCGCCTGTAAGGTCTAAAACCGGAGAAATAAGCCTGTCGCGTTTGCCCGGAGGAGAGTGATAGTTAAAGAAATTCATAAAAGCAGATAAATCACCCGGATAAGTATTAACGTTGGCATAACTGCTCCAAGTAATATTATTATCAGGGTTTTCCACAGTCCACGAACGAATGTTCAAACCTTGATCAAAGTTTTCGCTAAAGGGAATAGTGTATCCACCTACATTAATGCACCGAGTTTGTATCTGCGAATTGCTTCCGTTTGCATTGGAAGCGATAAGAGTAACATCATAATTTCCCACCTGATCAAATTGCACCTGGGGATTTTGCGAACCAGAAGAAGTATTATTTACAAATGTTACCGTTGCGGGATCGAATTGCCAGTTCCAAACTGAAGGGCAGAATTTTGTGGTGTCGGTAAAACTTACAACGGCATTGTCGCCTGCACAAAAAGCTGTTTTGTCAGCATAAAAACCAGCTTCAGGTAACAGGGTATCGCTTACATGGATGTAATTCTTCAAGAACAAGGTATCAATACCCTGATCGTTGCTTACAATAAGTTGTACATTGTAAACACCCGGTGTGTTGTAAAAAATTTGCTGCGGGCTCCGGGCAGTTGATACAGATGGAGTCCCCCCATCAAAATTCCATTGCCATGCAAAAGGAACTCCCGATGATAAATCGGTAAAGTTGATACTGCAACCCGGCGGAATTAATGATTGATCAGCTATAAAATCTGCCATGGGTGAAGTGCGGTACATATCCGATTCCCACAATCCTCTGCCATAAGTTCCTGCTTTAATTCTGTCGTTAACGGGATTGGCATCATCGTGGTAAATTTCAAGCTCAGTAATTCTTGCAGCAAGAGGCAAACCGTTAGTAAAATTAACCCATCCGCAGAAGGTACCATCCTTATAATAAACTCCTGCATCTGTTCCGACATATATTCCATTCAGACTGTGCCTGTAAGCAATAATAGTATTGATATTTACTTCCGGCAAAGCTCCTGTAATTTCAACCCAGGTAAGACCTTTGTCTGAAGAACGAAAGAGTTTTGTCTGCTGTGCCATGTACACAATATTTTCATCAAGCAGGTTGGTTTCAATTGCAGTAATGGTATTGGTTGCAGGAAGGCTTTCCGACATATTTAACCAAGCCGGAGAATCGGCATGGCAATTATCGGTACGGAAAAGGTTATTTCCGCTTGCAACATACAAAACGTCAGTATTTGCATACGATTGGCAAAGAATAGTTAAATCTCCGCCAGCCATGCTTTCAGAAATTTTTACAAACTCTACACTCGAAGCCGGTGAAGCTTTAATATTATTGCTACGGTGAACACTTTTGTAGCCAACAAACATCGTGTTTGCATCATTTTTATCAATGATAAAAGGCGTTACCCAGCCACCTGTTTCGTTTACCCCATTTTGTACATCAGTGATATACTCTCCCCCGCCATTGTTAAAATGTCGGTAAATACTTCCATAATATAAAGTTGAATAACGATAATGGGAATCAACGGGATCAACGGCACATTCCATTCCATCGCCTCCATTTATAGCATACCAGTTTCCACCATCGTAAGCGGAAGTTCCGTTATCCTGATATCCATTAATACACAAATTGGTTTTTGTAGCACTTTGTCCTATTTTGTAAGCCTGGCTGATAATCAGTCCACTACTTATTTCAGTCCAGTTAACACCTTCGTTATTAGTCCAGTACACTCCACCATCGCAACCAATGTATAATTTTCCGTCCACTGGAGAATATTCAAAGACGTGATGGTCGGCATGTACAGAAGTAACATCACACCCCCCGTACCAATGGGCTGTAATCTGCCAATCTATACCGCTATTGTATGATTTCCAAATATCAACACCTCCTACGTAAATCAAAGATTCGTCATTGGGGTCGGCGGCAAGAGCAAGGTCGTACCAACCTTGGCCTCCACTTCCGCTTCCATCGCACGACCAGTCCATAATATTCGGACTGGTAGATTGGACGGTAAAATTCAAACCGCTATCGGTTGATTTGTACAATCCTTTGAATCCATCGTCTGCACTGGCTAACAAAACATAAACTACTTCAGGGTTTGCAGGTGTAATTGCAACTGCCGCCCTGCTACCGGCAGGAATGCCATTGTGAATCCATGTCCATGTTTCACCTTCGTCTTCCGAACGGTAAAATTTTCCGCCCACTCCGGCATATAAAACTGAGGGATTTCCAGGTTTTATAACAAGGTCTTTATAATTTCCCATTGAAGTTAAAGTCCAGGTAAATCCGCCATCAGTTGACTTGTAAAACCCGTTGCTTGCAGCAGCAAATATTATTGAATGATTTGTAGGATGAATAAGCAATTTGCCAATAGTTGCATCTTCCATTCCCAAATTATAAGGAAGCCAGTTTATGCCTCCGTCAACACTTTTCCACACACCTAAACCTGGGGCATCGCCGGCATCACGGTCACCGGTTCCAATGTAAATAGTCTGAGGATTAGTATAATCAACTGCAATAGCCGAAACTCCGAGGGTAAGCAAATGGTCAGTCAACACACTCCATGTTGAACCAGCATCTGTTGATACCCAAAGCCCTCCCGAAGGGGCTCCGATGTAAATAGTTTGTGGATCGTTCGGATGAAAAGCGACAGCATTTACCCTTCCAAGTCCTTTATAACCTTTGCCCAAAGGAATCTGTGATGGACCAAGGCTAACCCAGTTACCACTTAACGATTTGGCTCCATCAGCATTTCCCAGGTACTTTTGATATGCTTTTAAAACAGCATTGTTTGCCGGTCGCTCGCCGGTGGGAGAAACTCGATTTTGCATCATATATTCCCAACGTTTAAAGGGTTTCCATCCTTTGGAGCGGGTTACAGGACGGTTTTCCCAATATTTATTGAAAGCCGACTGTACCGAAAAAAAGTTTACTGACGGATCCTGCATCATCTCTATCCAGTAAGGGTAGTTGCTGGTATCCTGGGGTGGTAGTGTATTGCTCTGCTGCGAAAAGCCCACTATGGAAGCGAACAAAAAGGCTACTAATAAGTTAAATTTATTCATGGTTTTATTATTTTAACGAAAAAAGTTTACAAAAATACAATTATTTAGTTCTAATGGGAAAACTTGTCAAGCTATTGAATCACCGCGACTTTATAATATTATTATCATTCATTGCCGGGTTATTATTGGGTGAAAAAATCCGATTTTTATCACAAATTTCAATGATTACACTCGGAATAGTGATGGTAGCTGCCACTTCCGGATTTAGTTTTTAATCATGGATGCCTGTAAAAAATGCTATCAAACCTCTTTTGGTTTCAATACTGCTTAATTTTGTTGTTTTCAGCACAGTAATCATTGGATTTGCATCCATCTTTACACCTGAAACGGCTTTGTTTACAGGTTTTATACTCATTGCAGCCGCCCCGCCGGGACCATCGGTAATTCCTTTTTCGGCATCAATGAAAGGAGATATTCATTTTTCAATTACTGGAGTGTTTGGGACACACCTTGCAGCAATATTTCTTACACCAGCAATACTTTATCTCTTTCTTGGGAAATCACTGATTCCTCCCGCAAAAATTTTTGGGATGATGACATTATTAATCATTATTCCTCTTGTAATTTCAAGGTTTTTACGACACAAAAAAATACAGCCAATAGTAGAAAAATACAGGGGAAGAGTCATCAACTGGGGATTCTTTTTCGTAATTATGCCCATCATAGGACTAAGCAGGGATAATTTTATTCACCAGCCGGGGTTATTGTTACACGTTTCGCTGGTATGTTTTGCGGCGATGTTTGTTTTGGGTTTTGTTTACGTTATTTTTCTTAACTATTTCAAATCAGGCTGGGGCTTTACAGTAAGTTCTACCCTTATGTTGGTAACAAAAAATTCTGCATTTTCATCTGTAACAGCAATGACCTTTTTTGGAGAAAAATCCGCTTTTCTCTCTGCAGTTTTAGGTGTCTTTGTAACTTTGTTCATAATAACTTTCGGCTCAATTATGCGTTGGAAATGGAAAAAATACTTACCTTAACTACGTGCCCGGAAGTTTTTGAAAATTTTATTTCTCAAATTTTTTCAGCGCCAGCAATATCGCTCTGTATGACAAATAAATAACTAAAGGTAAACTGAAAAACCAACAAATAGATATTACATACATTTTTTTCTTTTTTAAGTTAATACAAGTGTTCTTCTTCATCCAACTCGGCAAGGTCAATGGGTTTTTTATTGATGGATTTCCATGCCCAGTAAATATAAGCAAGTACAAATGGCACAAGCAACGACACGTAAGCCATTACAGTAAGGGTATAATGACTCGAGGAAGCATTTTCAATGGTTAACGAATCCTGTAAGTCAAATGTAGAAGGATAAAAAGCAGTGTTATTGAACCCTGCTATCAGGAAAAGCGAAAACACCGTAAGGATGGTTCCTATGCTTGAATACCAGATGCTGGAAGTAGACTTTTTAAAAAATGACAAATATACCGACACCAGTACAAACGCTACTCCTCCCAAAAACAGAAGCGATACAATCGGCATTTCCAATAAGTTATGAAGATATTTGTAGGGTTCCATTACCACTTCACGCGTGTCTGCCTGGTAAGCAAAACCTTTTTGGGTAAACAACAATCCAATAAACAAAAGGAAAAAAACCAGAAACGGAACAATGGCATAAGCCAGTTGCCGGTGCACTCGCAAATAAATTGCTTTGTTTTTTATATTGTTCATAAAATACTGAAGTCCAAGCATACGTGCCAAAAAAAAGATGGCAAGTCCCAGCAAAAGATTCTGAAAATTGAAAGCCGCTTCTATTCCGTGAAGTGGAGTTTCCCAACGCGACTGGTTGAGTTCGTTTACCGAAAATTGTGAACCGGTGAAAAAAGTGGATACGGCAGTTCCGATAAGGATGGTTCCCAATAATCCGTTAATAAACAGAAAAGTTTCATAGGTTTTCTGCCCCAAAAAATTATGTGGTTTTGTGCGGTATTCATAGGATATCGCCTGGATTACAAAACTGAAAAGAATAAGCATCCACACCCAATAAGCTCCGCCAAAACTTGTTGCATAAAACAAAGGAAAGGAAGCAAAAAAAGCACCTCCAAAAGTAACAAGGGTGGTAAAGGTAAATTCCCATTTTCTTCCCAAAGAATTTACCAGAAGAGTACGCTCATTTTCATTTTTCCCCAAAATATAGATAAGGGTACCTCCACCCTGCACAAACATTAGAAAAACAAGAATGCCAGCTAAAAATGAGATGATTACCCACCAGTACTGCTGCAAAGCTAATAATGATAAAGTTTCAAACATGGCTATATTCTCCTATTCTTTAGGTCCTATTTTGATTTGATGAGATAAAATTTTGATTTCTGCTATCATCAAAGCTGTGAAAACAACCGCAAACAACCAGAAAGTAATTTTAACCGACATGGCGTCTATTTGCGAAATTGCCGAAAGAGTCGGCATCAAATCCTGTATCACCCAGGGTTGCCGCCCCATTTCGGCTGTAATCCACCCTGCCTGTGAGGCAATGTAAGCCAGCGGGATGCTAATTACAGCCATTCTGAGCCAGCTTTTGGAAGTATCGAGAGTATTTCTGTATAATTTGTACAAAAAAATCAGGAATAACAGTACAAAAAAGAAGCCGATTCCGACCATTAGATGAAAACTGTAAAATGTCAGCGGGATACTTGGTACAAGATCATTTACTTGCGTAAAATAGCCGTAACCAAAATACTTGTAATTAGCTTCCAGAACTTTTTTACAACTGTCAGCCGCAACAACATTATTGACTTTCATAGCTTTTTTATACCCTGCAAGGGCATTTATAGCCAGTTTTCCCTTTTCCATTTTTTCTGTTGCCGAAATAATCCCCCTTTCGCTGTTGCCATTCAGTAAATCGTTGATCCCGGGAACATATGCATTTAAATCTCCGAATGCCAGATAGGAAAGAAAATTTGGAATTTCTATTTTAAAGGCAAAATCTTTCATATTTTTGTTTGTGGGATCAATTTTCGATTCAGACATTAAGCCTATGGCTACCAGTCCGGCTCCCTCCTGCCCTTTGTATAATCCTTCGAAAGCAGCAAATTTCATTGGCTGATGTTTGGCTATAGTTTTGGCAGAACTATCGCCTGAGACAATTGTGTAAATGGACATAATCAATCCAAAAACAGAAGCTATCAAAATGCTGCGACGTGCGAACAACTGATGCCGCTTCCGAAGCAGGAACCAAGAGCTTACCCCAACAACAAATACCGACGAAAGCAAATAAGAGGAAGTTACGGTATGTAAAAATTTATGCACCGCCATAGGCGAAAAAAGCACATCCCCAAAATTTAACATTTCATTGCGGGCGGTATCTGGATTAAAATGCATACCTACCGGCAATTGCATCCATGCATTGGCAACGAGTATCCATAAGGCAGATAAATTAGCACCTACGGCTACCAGCCAGGTTGACATCAGATGAAATTTCGGAGATACCTTTTGCCAACCGAAAAACATAACCGCTATAAATGTAGACTCGATAAAAAATGCCATAATGCCTTCTATGGCAAGCGGTGCGCCAAATATATCCCCCACAAACCAAGAATAATTCGACCAATTGGTGCCAAATTCAAATTCAAGAATGATTCCGGTAGCTATACCTATGGCAAAATTGATACCGAAAAGAGTCATCCAAAATTTGGTAATTTTTTTCCATTCAGGATTGCCGGTTCGTACATATATCGTCTCCATGATAGCGATGATGAATGAAATACCAAGCGTGAGAGGTACAAATAACCAGTGATACATGGCAGTAAGTGCAAATTGCCCCCGCGACCATTCCACTAATGATGGGTCAATCAATTCTGTCATATTTTATTGTGTTTTGGTGAGTTGTTCAATTACGTATTCGCTTCTCTGGGCATCATTGTCAAATTTTGTTTTAAGAAAATCCTTAAAGAAAAATAATTTTAATACTACAAACATGACAAAAAGCTTAATGAATATAATTAACCACAGCTTTCTCCCAACGGTCATGCTGCGAAAACCATCGTAATAAAAGTAAAATATTTTTTTAAAAAAATTCATTTAAGCATTAAAGTAATTAAGGATGTAAATATATAATTATTTTTATTACCAACAGTAAAAATACAACTTTCCCACAAAAAAATTTTAACATGTTTTGTTAAGTGTTTTTCTGCCTTGCTTTGCAGTCCTAAATAACAAAATATAAAAACAGACAACTAAAATACTATAACAGAATAGCCTATAACAATTATAAGAAACACCAATAGAACGAAAAGATAGCCAAGATGTAATAAAAATATTTTAATAAATGTCTTTCCCAGGCTTTGAGAGTAAACTTTTTTTAATGCAAGGTAAAGGTAAACAGATATAATAGGTAAAATAAGCAGGAAAGAAATTTCCGTTATCGGCGAAAAAAATTCCCTAATCAGAAAAAGCATAAAAATAAAGCTATGAAAATTAAAAGAGAAAATTAGATGGTTGAAATAATTTGTTTTTCGCCGGATATAAAAAATCTTTAACAAACCGGCAAAAAAGGGAATGATCAGAAAGACCATTTTAGAAATGACATGGTTCAACTCTTCTATAAATAATTCTGGTCCAGATAAATTAATTTTAATATATTGTTTTGCAGTAAACTGACGTATCCTGCTTGCATCCGGAAATTCTTTTTTGATAAACTTATCAATGCCTTCTTTTTTTACTTTTTCACGTAAAGTATCCGGATTCATCGAATTCAGTTTCTGAAGAGAAGGATTATTGGTTGTAATTTGGAAAGTATTTGGCGATTTACCTTCTTGAATTCCGGTATTTTTATTCGTAACCGTTGGCTCAAATTCCGAATCTTTTTTTTCAGACAACATTCCTGCAACAAAAAAATAAACTACACTGATAAACAAGAACATTTTAAAGGGATGGAAAAACCGCTGCCGTTTGCCTTCCAGATATTCCTTGGTAAGAAGTCCCGGTTTAAACAATAATGGAACGATGGTATGTACAAATTTTGAATCGAAATGAAAGAAGTCGCCAACCGATTCCACAAAAAATTTCTTCACCGAAAAATCTTTCTCATTGAGCCACTTCTGTCCGCAATGGGAACAAAAACGATCCTTCGCCCCCATTGATTCATTGCAATTGGGACATATGTTTTCCTTTATCTCGTTTTCCATTGAATATTTTTTCAAAAATAAAAAATATTTACAATTGCAAGAAACAGTAGCTTTAACCGTTATAAAGATAAAATCTTTTGCACAGCGTCAGTACCAAACTTTTATCCCACACTATTGTTATTTTTTATACTTTAATTACTATTTTTGCGTGCTTATTTTAATTTAATCCAAATAATGACCAAAGAATCCAACAATATACTGGAAAAAGTAACCCAAAACGAATATAAATGGGGCTTTTACACAGATATTCAGATGGAAACAGCACCCCGCGGTCTCAGTGAAGACATAATCCGGTTTATTTCTGCCAAAAAAAATGAACCGGAGTGGCTGCTCGAATTCCGGCTACAAGCATACAAGCACTGGCTTACCCTTACCGAACCCACTTGGGCACACATCCATCATCCACCCATTGATTACCAAAGTATTATTTATTACGCTGCTCCTAAAAAGAAAGAACAAAATGCCGGCTTCGAGGAAGTAGACCCTGAATTAGTTGCTACTTTTAATAAACTAGGTATATCGCTGGAAGAACAGAAAAGACTTACCGGAATGGCTGTGGATGCTGTTATTGACAGTGTTTCGGTAAAGACAACCTTCAGCGATACGCTGGCAAAGCTGGGAATCGTCTTTTGCTCGTTTAGCGAAGCAGTGCAAAAACATCCCGATCTGGTGAAACAACACCTCGGAACGGTGGTTCCTACCAATGATAACTTCTTTGCGGCACTCAATTCTGCTGTATTTACTGATGGATCATTCTGTTATATACCCAAAGGCGTTCGTTGCCCGGTAGAACTTTCCACCTATTTCCGAATCAATGCTGCCAACACAGGACAGTTTGAACGCACATTGATTGTTGCCGACGAAGGCGCTTACGTAAGCTACATGGAAGGCTGCACTGCTCCCATGCGTGATGAAAACCAGTTACATGCTGCCATCGTGGAAATCATTACGATGAAAGATGCTGAGGTAAAATACTCCACCGTACAAAACTGGTATCCAGGAAACAAAAAGGGAGAAGGCGGAATCTACAATTTTGTTACCAAACGAGGGATTTGCAAAGGCAACAATTCCAAAATTTCGTGGACGCAGGTGGAAACCGGCTCGGCTATCACCTGGAAATATCCCAGCGTGGTGCTCATGGGCGACAATTCCATAGGCGAATTTTACTCGGTAGCCGTAACCAACAATTACCAGCAGGCAGACACGGGAACCAAAATGATACATCTTGGGAAAAACACCAAAAGTACCATCATTTCCAAAGGTATTTCTGCCGGACACAGCAACAACAGCTACCGCGGGCTGGTAAAGATGACCAAACGTGCCGAAAATTCCAGAAATTTTTCGCAGTGCGATTCACTACTACTTGGCAGCAAATGCGGTGCGCACACTTATCCATATATCAAAACGGAAAATAAGTCTTCCGTGGTGGAGCACGAAGCAACTACCAGTAAAATATCCGACGATCAGTTGTTTTATTGTAACCAGCGAGGTATCAGCACTGAAAGCGCTATCGGGCTGATTGTAAACGGCTATGCCAAAGAAGTTCTAAATAAACTGCCAATGGAATTTGCCGTGGAAGCACAAAAATTGCTTTCTATCAGCCTGGAGGGCAGCGTAGGCTAATAGCCAGTTTATCCATAAAAATAATCAATAGAAAATAAAAAATAACTTTACTGTTATGCTGAATATAAAGAATTTAAAAGTTTCGATCAATAATAAAGAAATCTTAAAAGGAGTAAACCTCGATATAAATGCCGGAGAAGTACATGCCATTATGGGACCCAACGGAACCGGGAAAAGCACCCTTGCATCCGTGATTGCCGGAAGGAATGTTTTTGAGGTAACATCAGGCGAAGTTCTCTACAAAGGAAAAGACTTGCTGCATCTTTCGCCGGAAGAGCGAGCATGTGAGGGAATTTTCCTTGGTTTTCAGTATCCTGTGGAAATTCCGGGAGTAAGCATCACCAATTTCATGCGTACAGCCGTGAACGAACAACGAAAATACAGAGGATTGGATCCGCTTCCTGCCAGTGAATTTCTTGCCATGATGGAAGATAGAAAAAAACTGGTGGAAATTCAGAGCAAACTCACTAACCGTTCGGTAAACGAAGGTTTTTCGGGTGGAGAAAAGAAGAAAAATGAAATCTTCCAGATGGCGATGCTCGAACCTACGCTTGCCATCCTTGACGAAACCGACTCCGGACTCGACATTGATGCACTGCGCATTGTAGCCAATGGCGTAAACAAACTCCGTCGCAAGGACAACGCATTCATCGTCATTACGCATTACCAGCGACTGCTCGAATATATCGTTCCGGATGTAGTACATGTACTTTACGACGGAAAAATTGTGAAAACCGGCGGTAAAGAACTTGCACTGGAACTGGAAGAAAAAGGTTACGAATGGATTAAAAACGGTTTGTAGTTTCAAGTTCATTATTCAAAACTTGAAACTAATAATCAGAAACTGACGAAAATGGAAGGAATATTAACCGAAAATACATTTAAAGACAAGCTGGTAGCATTGTTTGAAGAAAACAAACGCTTTCGCTGGAAAAGTGAGCCGGATTTCATGCATAATCTGCGGGAGGAAGCTCTGCAAAGCTTTGTAAAATTGGGATTCCCCAATCCCAAAATGGAAGCATGGCGGCAAACCAACCTTGCAAAACCTCTTGCTTTGGAATATATTCAGCATCTTGAGCCATCGGAAGAAAAGGTGGATTTGGAAAAGATTTTCCATTGCGATGTTTATAATCTTGATACTTATCTCTTCAGCCAACTGAATGGCTGGTTTATTTCCGATAACCAACCACTTACCACCATCAGTGGAGGCGTGGTAGTTGGAAGCATGGCGAAAGCCATGAAGGTGTATCCGCAGATTTTTGAAAAACATTTTGCACACTATGCAGATATAAAAAACAATGGTTTCGATGCGCTGAACACCGCCTTTGCTCAAGACGGAATCTTTATTTACGTGCCTGATAATGTGATAGTGGACAAACCTATTCAGATCATCAACATCATCAATCTGAAGGAAAACATTTTTATCCAGCCACGGCACCTTTTGGTGATGGGGAAAAACAGCAGCCTGCAACTGGTTTACTGTGATCATTCTCTTTTGCACAAAGCAAGTCTGATAAGTTCGGTAGGTGAGATTTACGTAGGTGAAAATGCCCATTTTGATCATTACAAGCTGCAGAACAAGGACAGCGAATCCACCCTGCTTGCCTCCATTTATTTCCATCTGGAAGCAAACAGCACTTTAAACTCCAACATCATTACGCTAAACGGAGGAATCGTACGGAACAATTCAAACGTAACCTTTGCAGGCGAAGGGGCAGAAGCCAATTTGTACGGATTGTACCTTGCCGACAAAGACCAGCATGTTGACAATCATATTTTTGTTGACCATGCCGTGCCCAATTGCGTCAGTAACCAACTATTCAAAGGAATTTTGGACGACCAGGCACAAGGCGTATTTAACGGGAAAGTGCTGGTAAGGCAGGATGCCCAGAAAACGAATGCTTTTCAAACCAACCGGAATATTCTTCTTACGGATAAAGCCAATGTCCACTCTGAGCCACATCTGGAGATTTATGCCGACGATGTAAAATGCAGCCACGGAGCTACTGTAGGGCAATTGAATCCGGAAGCCATGTTTTATCTGCGTTCGCGCGGCATTTCGGAAGATAGCGCACGAATGTTGCTGATGAATGCTTTTGCCGAAGAGGTGATTGACAAAATTGCCATCGAACCTTTGCGTGAAAGAATGGACGAACTGATTATTAAACGCCTGAAAGGAGAACTTTCCATCTGCGACCAGTGCATACTCGATTGCAGCGGAAGAAAGCCCGTAAAATTTGATATTGATCTGTCCAAAATTTAGAAATTTGTACAAAAAAAATCCATTGACACCAGACATAGAAAAAATCAGATCCAACTTTCCCATCCTGCAACGACAGGTTTACGGGAAACCATTGGTTTACTTCGATAATGCCGCTACCACACAAAAACCGAAAGAGGTTATTGAAGCCATTGTGAAATATTATGAAACGGAAAATGCTAACGTACATCGCGGTGTACATTATCTCAGCCAGCAGGCAACTCGTTCTTTTGAAAAAGTTCGGGAAAAGACAGCCCGTTTTGTTAATGCCGGCAGCAACTGCGAGATAATTTTCACCCGGGGAACTACCGAAGCAATAAACCTGGTAGCTTCTTCTTTTGGTAAAAAGTTTTTAAATAAAGGCGATGAAATCCTGGTTTCGGAGATGGAACATCATTCCAACCTCGTTCCCTGGCAAAATATCTGCGAAGAAAAACAGGCAAAACTGCGGGTAATCCCGATTACCGATGCAGGCGAACTGGACATGCAAGCTTTTGAAAGATTGCTTACGCAAAAAACCAGGTTGGTTGCAATTGCCCACGTTTCCAATACACTGGGAACCATTAACCCGGTGAAGGAAATCGTTGCAAAATGTCATTTACAAAACATCCCGGTTTTAGTTGATGGAGCACAGGCTGTGGCTCACATGAAAGTGGATGTTCAGGATTTAGACTGCGATTTCTACACCCTGTCCGGGCATAAAATGTACGGGCCGATGGGCATTGGTTGCCTTTACGGAAAGGAGAAATGGCTGAATGCCTTGCCCCCTTACCAGTTTGGTGGCGAAATGATACAAACGGTAACTTTTGATAAGACTACCTACAACGAATTACCCTACAAATTTGAAGCAGGAACGCCCAATGTAGCCGATACCGTTGGCTTTGGTGCTGCCATTGACTATCTTACGGAAACGGGATTGGAAAACATAGGTGCATACGAAAATGAATTGCTCAGATATGCTACCGAAAAACTGTTGCAAATAATAGGTTTGAAAATAATAGGAACTTCAAATCATAAAGCTGCGGTAATTTCTTTTGTGATGGATAAAATTCACCCTTATGATGCAGGAATGATCCTCGACCGTATGGGAATAGCCGTACGCACCGGCCACCATTGCACCCAGCCGCTGATGGACCGTTTTGAAATTCCGGGAACAATACGTGCTTCTTTTTCTCTTTACAATACAAAAGAAGAAATTGACTGTTTGGTGGAAGGAGTACAAAAAGTAAAGGAAATGCTTGGCTGATGCTTGGTAAAATTTGAATCAATAAAAAAATGACAATAAACGAAATTGAGCAACAAATCATACAGGAATTTTCCAATTTCGACGATTGGATGGACCGGTATAATTACCTGATAGAATTAGGGAAAAGTTTACCATTGATAGAAGAAAAATACAAAATGGACAGTAACCTGATAGTAGGATGCCAATCGAGGGTATGGTTGCAGGCAGAATACCGCGACGGGAAAATCTTTTTCACCGCCGACAGCGATGCCGTGATCACCAAAGGCATTATTAGCCTGCTGATACGGGTTCTTTCCGGGCAAACACCAGAAGACATTCTGAACGCTCCATTACATTTTGTGGAGAGCATCGGGTTGAATGAACATCTTTCGCCAACCCGTTCCAACGGATTGCTTTCCATGGTAAAACAAATAAAACTGTATGCTTTAGCTTTTAAAACAAAATACCAGGCAAAACAGAAATAACTAAAAATAAATTCCGCATCATGGACAAGCAAATCTTAAAATCCTTAGTAATTTCTGCTCTTAAAACCATACACGATCCGGAAATACCGGTAAACATCTACGACATGGGGCTAATTTACGAGATAAAAGTAAACGACGACAATTCTGTTTATATTAAAATGACCGTTACTGCTCCTAATTGTCCGGTTGCCGACAGCCTGCCCGAAGAAGTTCGCGAACGGGTAAAAAGCATCGAAGGACTGAAAGATGCTGAAATAGAATTGGTTTTCGACCCGCCCTGGGATTCCGATATGATTTCGGAAGAAGCAAAACTGGAACTCGGTTTGCTGTAAACAACCGCTTACATTGCATTTTTATTATTTTTGCAGACAGAATACGCCCTCACTATGACTGCAGAACCCGGTAAAATTCTTTCTGCCATTGATTCTCCCTACCAACTGCGAAAGCTGAAAAAGAGCGAACTACCTGCTTTATGTGAAGAAATACGTACGTATATTATTGAAGTCATTTCTAAGAATCCGGGACATCTTGGTGCGAACCTTGGCACTGTGGAACTGGCAGTTGCATTACATTACGTATTTAATACACCTGACGACAAACTGGTTTGGGACGTAGGTCATCAGGCGTATGCACATAAAATAATTACCGGCAGGCGCGATGCCTTTGTAACCAACCGTACTTACCAGGGAATTTCCGGTTTTCCGCGGATGAGCGAGAGCGAATACGATGCTTTCGGCGTCGGACACTCCTCCACTTCCATTTCGGCAGTGCTGGGAATGGCTATAGCTTCCAAACTGGAAGGAAACACAAAGCGCCAGCATATTGCAGTGATAGGCGATGGTTCCATGACGGGAGGCATGGCGATGGAAGCATTGAATAATGCAGGCGTTTCCAACACCAACATCCTCGTTATCCTGAATGATAATGGCATTTCCATTGATGAAAGCGTAGGAGCACTGAAAGAATACCTCACCGATATTGTTACCTCACGAACTTATAACCGCATCCGTAACAAGATTTGGCAAATACTGGGTGGCGGAAGCAAATACGGCGAAAACACACGCGACATCGTAAAACAAATGGGGAATGCGATAAAATCTACCATTTTTAAAAAAAGTAACCTTTTCGAAGCTTTGAAATTCCGGTACTTTGGCCCTGTTGATGGCAACGACGTGTTGCGTATGACCGAAGTACTAAACGACATGAAACGTATACAGGGGCCCAAGCTCCTACATTGCATAACCACCAAGGGAAAAGGATTGGAATTAGCCGAAAAAAACCAGACAACCTACCATGCCCCGGGTATTTTTGATAAAGATACCGGCGAAATCATCGAATCGCAATGTCTTGGTAAACTTTCGCCCAAATATCAAACCGTATTCGGACTGACGATAATTGAACTGGCTGAGAAAAATCCGAAAATTGTCGCCATAACACCGGCTATGCCTACGGGATGTTCGCTTAACCTGATGATGGAAAAGATGCCCGAGCGTGTTTTTGATGTAGGCATTGCCGAACAACACGCCGTTACCTTCTCTGCCGGGCTGGCAACACAGGGATTCGTTCCTTTTTGCAATATCTATTCCACATTTATGCAGCGGAGCTACGACCAGTTGATACACGACGTAGCCTTGCAGAAACTGCATGTAGTGTTCTGTCTCGACCGTGGAGGACTGGTAGGCGAAGACGGAGCCACTCACCATGGCTGTTTCGATTTGGCTTACCTTCGCCCCATCCCCAACCTGATAATAGCGGCTCCGATGAATGAAGAGGAACTACGCAACATGCTATTTACTGCCCAAACGGATGGGAAAGGCACCTTTGTGATACGTTATCCGCGCGGAAGAGGCGTAATGCCCGAATGGAAAACTCCTTTTAAAGAAATAGAAACCGGGAAAGGAAGAAAGCTGATAAACGGAGAAAAAACAGCCATAATATCCATAGGACATCCCGGAAATTTCGTTACTGAAGCACTGAAGTCTCTTGAAAAAGAAAATATTCGTCCGGCACATTACGACATTCGTTTCCTGAAGCCCATAGACGAAGCATTGCTACACGAAGTATTTCAAAATTTCAGTAAGGTGATAACCATTGAAGACGGCGCAATCATTGGCGGGCTGGGAAGCGCAGTGATGGAATTTGCTGCCGGTAACCACTATTCTGTCCCGGTTCGGCGCCTCGGCATCCCCGATCGTTTTATCGAACAGGGAACTCCCGAACAACTTTACCACGAATGTGGTTTCGATGCCGAAGGCATTGCCGAGGCTGTGCGGGAATGTTTTCAATAGAACACGATTTTTAATTAAATTATAACACAACAGGGGCTGAATTTCAGTCCCTATTTTAGTTTTACATGGGGTAGATTCAATCTTTAGGCGCTTATTTTTTCTCTTTCCAATTCCACCAAAGCAGTTTCTCCTTCTCCCGCTGGTGTTCCTCTGTTTCTGCATAGTAAACGGCACAGCGAAACGCATACAACAGGCATCGGTCCTGTACCATCCCTGCCTTTTGGTTCGATAGTTCGTATAGTTTTTCCGGCGATTTACCTTTCAAATCGTCAATACTGCGGATATTGATATTCCACAGGTCGCTGGCAATGGATCGGCCTACACCGGGGATTTGCTGAAGTTGTTTTAGTTGATCGGGTTTGGTCATAAAAAAATAGGAAAATTTTGGTTTGATTGGAAGGGATGAGCAGAATCCTGGTTAAACCGGTACCGCTCAGCCGGGTAGATGCTGTTGTATGCCGTTTGTTTTTATTTAAAAATCATTGGCACAAATATATATGCCCAAATATTATTCAAAGCGTGAAAAATCAAACTTGGATAAATATTGTTAAATTTTACATAAAGAAAGCATGTCAAAATTGACCAAACTAACATATAAATTGTCAGCCCAGGCCCAAAAAATTGTAAATGAACTAATGCAAAAATAAGTGAACTTAAAGTAATTGTAACCCATTTACCCATTCGCTCTTTAAACATCTCTACAACATATCCGCGAAAAATAGTGTCTTCAGTTAGCGGAGCAAGAATTACTGCCGTCAAAACACCCCAATAAATATCTTGATTTTCTTTTTGTTGTACTGGAAAGGAAATTTCCCCCCCCCAATACATAGAAATATGCAGCAACTTGAGGAAACTTTCTATTAATGGATAGCAGAAGATTGCAATTGATACACAAACCAGAGAATAAATCAATCCTTTCCCAGAAATTGAGTATCTGTAACCTGCCTTATGAAAGTTCAATCCTTTATGCTTTAGCAAAAGAAAATATATGGATACTGCAATTCCAGTTGAAAATGTATATAACAATAAAGAAAATATTCGACCCTGAGAAATTCCTAAAAAGTTTTTAAATTCCAGAATTTCAGGTCTAATAAATTCGTAAGCAATTGTTGTCAGGACTATACCCATCGGGACTAAAATGAATATCCACCACACAGGTAATTTTTGGGAAGTTTCAGTTGATTTATTCATTTCATTTGTTTTTGTCATTTAAATGGCATAACGTTCCGGCGGTAAGTGTAGTTGGCAATTGTTGTGCTTTTTCGGCTTGCGACTGCCTATTTGCCAATTACACTTGACCGCTTGTTAGCCATTGTTTTTATTCTTTTTCTGGTGATATTATTTTATAAACGATTCCAGCTAATATTGCACCAACAATTGGAGCAACCCAAAACAACCATAATTGACTTAACGCCCAGTCACCTGCAAATAATGCTTGACTAGTACTTCTTGCAGGATTTACAGAAGTATTTGTTACAGGAATGCTTATTAAGTGAATAAGAGTTAATCCTAAACCGATTGCCAATCCCGCTAATCCTTTAGGCGCTTTTGAATGTGTCGCACCTAGAATAATTATCAAAAACATAAAAGTCATTACAATTTCTGTTACTAATGCAGCAAGCATACTATATCCTCCAGGTGAATGTTCTCCATAGCCATTTGCGGCAAATCCACCAATTTCAAACCCTGTCTTTCCACTTGCAATAATGTAAAGGATGCCAGCTCCGGCAATAGCTCCCAATACTTGGGCCGCAATGTAGGGAAGAACCTCTTTCTTGTCAAAACGACCACCAATCCAAAGTCCGATAGAAACAGCGGGGTTAAGGTGGCAACCTGAAATGTGTCCGATAGCATATGCCATTGTCACTACAGTTAAGCCAAAAGCTATTGCAACACCTACAAATCCAATTCCCAATTCAGGATATGCTGCCGCTAAAACGGCACTTCCGCAACCTCCAAGTACTAACCATAAGGTTCCGATAAATTCTGCTACTAATTTTTTCATTTTCTCTCTGTTTTTAGGTTATTATTTAAAATTGTCTGTTTTACTAAAATTCTGACTAACGTTTGAGTGTATATGCCGTAATGAATTGCGGGTTGCTTTCCTGCCGAGCCACACCACCCCGCTTATCAGAATTCCCAATCCCATTCGGTACTTTATAAAGTTTGTAATTTTTAGTTTTCATTTATTTTATATTGCCTTCAATGCTTTTTACTTTATTATTCTGCGGAATTGCAAATTCTGCTCAGCGGAGAATTTCAAACCTTATTTATAAAAACATTATTTCGATACGCTATCAGAAAGCAGTGGTCGCCAGATATAATCCGAAATAGGATAATGCTATAACGGCTGAGGCTAATTCCAAATCCATCAGTAGCCCATTTCCATACGACTCCCACACCTTGCTGTTTTTAATTCTTTTTGCCTGAAGCTTATAAGTTTCCTGATATAACTTACTATTTTTATATGAATTATCAGGCATATTCAAATTTATTTCCAAAGGACTTTTTTTTGTTATTATTATAGCAGGTATCAACCCAAAAGCCGGACCGGCAACAAAAGATGTCCAGAAAGTTCCTTTAGCAGCTTTTTTGTACATATTGTAATGTTTACAGGCATCAATTGCGGCATGTTTGCTGGTATCGTTTTCAAAAAATTTCTTATCAATTTTCAAAAAATATTTATCCGAAACGCCATAAATGTTACCATACATTTTTACGTAATCTACTTCATCGGTCAGCATTGATTTATAGCGTCTGTCTTTTTTCTTAACGGTATATTTCAACTCAGCTTTTTTAATTTTAATTTTATAAAATTTAATTACAGTATCCTTTCGGGCTAAATAAATTTCATTTTGTGAAATGGCAGGGAAAAACAATACTGTTAAAATAAAAAAAATCAAAAATTTTTTCATCCGTAAACAATTTATTAAGTTAAAATAATATCAGCATATTAAAAACAGATAAGAAGTTGAAATTTTATCCGCGTACTCAAAGTACATGTGTTTGTACTTATCTGGTTGATGTCAGTTTCATAAGCGGGATTGCGGGTTGCTTTCCTGTCGAGCCACACCGCCCCGCTTATCAGAATTCCCAATCCCATTCGGTACTTTATAAAGTTTGTAATTTTTAGTTTTCATTTATTTTATATTGCCTTCAATGCTTTTTACTTTATTATTCTGCGGAATTGCAAATTCCGCATTGTTCCGAGCAGAATTACAAATTCTGCTCAGCCGGGTGGTCAGCCCCTTGGCTTTCGCAGACCGTTTTGGTTTTAAACTTTCCCATAACGATTGTGTAACCCCCATATGCCAGTTATTTCGTACTTAGCTATTGTTTTTTCTCTCACAAATTTTATAAATACCTAAATTCTCTAACTGGCTTTTTCCAAATCTTCAAATCACCGCATTTTCAAATTAGCTAATCAAAATCTGCAATCTCTTAATTCGGTTCCGGTTCGCCCCGCTTATCAGAATTCTCAATCCCATTCGGTACTTAATAAAGTTTGTAATTTTTAGTTTTCATTTATTTTATGTTGCCCTCAATGCTTTTTGCTTTATTATTCTGCAAAATTACAAATTCTGCTCAGCGGAGATAAAACCAACTTGCGTGGTAGACTGTTGGCGACTTGCTGCTGCCCGCTTGGCATATCGGCGTTTGTTATGCACCGTTTATTCTATTCATTATTCCATTTATCACTATTGGAGGAATAGTATATTGGCTAATCTCCATTTGTCTATTATTTGCAACAAAATAGCAGTTTTGATAATTCCTTAAATCTTCAACTAAATTAAACCAATTACGAACTGATCGACTAATTAAAATCAGTTTATTTTTATGAATCGCATTTCGAATGAGATTAACTGTATAATCAATGGAGGTCAACCAAAGATTATTATTAATAAATCTACTGTTAAATTGTCTTGTATGGTATCCATAAATTTCAATTGCAAAGAAACTTGAAGCAAATAATTGCCTATCAATGTTTAAATGCGTAATAATTGGATTTAAACATCTATTCCACCATCTATAGCCTTCTGTATGTTCAAAATCTGGATTCAAATAAAGAAATGGATAATTATTAAGATTGTGGTTTAAATTATTAATAGAGGCATCAATAAAATGTTCTCCAAGATTATTTAATTCTAATTCTTCATTATCAGCTGTTCTCCCAGGATTTGCTAATAAAAAATAAATTTGTGCCTCAATATTTCCAATAAATGGTTCAGGTATATATCTTAAATCAACATAATTCTCATTTTCCGAATCATTTTCATAGTCATCATTATTCTGGATTATATTATCATGGTCAATATCTAGATAATAATTTCCTTCTGAATGAATTAAATTTATCCAAGGATTCTCTTCCATACTTTTTACTTATTTTATTGTCTTGTTAAATGGTGCATAACGATTGTGTAACCCCCAGCCAGTTATTTCGTACTTAGCTATTGTTTTTTCTCTCACAAATTTTATAAATACCTAAATTCTCTAACTGGCTTTTTCCAAATCTTCAAATTTTCACATTAGCACATTAACTAATTTACTAATTAGCTAATTAAAAATCTGCAATTTCTTATTTCGTTTCTGGTTCACCCTTCTTCTTCGGTTTCCTTGTTGCCGAATTCACTATCACCCTTGCCGTTTTGTATTTGGTGTAAACATCCGGGTTTTTGCGGCGGATGGTTTCTACCAGTGCATCCATTTTTGTCAGTATGGTATCCGCTGCATCGGTTTCTGCATCTAAGTTTACGTTAGCCACCTTTTTGATGCCAATATTCTCGCGGCTTTTGGGTATCAGTTTTTCGAATGTTTTGATCTTTTCTTTTAATGCGGTAAGCATTTCTAAGGTAAGTCCAAAATCCTTCAGTTTATCTGTAATTTCTTCGATGATGCCAATTATCTGGCGGCAACGACTGACAAAAAGGGTATCGGCAGTTTCCCGCAAAGCGCTGGGTGTAAAGTGAATTCTGTTTATCAGGTCATCATCGTTATTAATGGTAGCCCAGCCTTCGGCAAACGACATATATTCGCATACATCATCGGTTATTTCGCCTTTCAGCCTTTTTTTGTCGGGACCTACAGGTATAATTTTTATATCTGCCGCATCCAACTTTACGTTTATCTCCGTAAGGATACCTTTGAATTGGGTATGTTTGTCCTGGAAGCCCGGTATAGTATTTAATACCTCGCTGTTTTCGTCGGCAACGCCGTTAGTTGCCATAAACATACGGCACTTGTCAATAGTAATAGCCTTCATTTTTTATAGTTTTTAATGTATAATTATCGTACTAATCAATTAGTTTTCAAATTTTTTGTAAAGCATTGGGAATTTAAGCTGATGATTCGGGAATTTTACCGGTTTACCGTTCATCCGGAAACATTAGCAGGGTAAACAAAAACCTTTGTTTGCTTACGATAATGCTTTCCTGATGACATCACGACTTTAGCCGGCAATACGAAAACCTTATCCGGAAACATGAAAACCTTAGTTAACCGCTCGCTAACCTTTGTTTGCCACTCGAAAACCTTTGTCAGCGACACGAAAACCTTTGTTTGCGACCCTCCGGGGGCTTACGGAGTGTTTTACACCTCATAAATTATGTTTTACGGTAGTCTCTGGAAGAATTTCAGTGCTTACTGGATGTTTTTCAGTGCTCAATGGAAGATTTACAGTACTCACTGGACGTTTTTCGGCGTGTATGTTGACTTTTGAGCGCTTACCGGACGTTTTACACCCCTTACCGGATGTTTTTATGGCATACTTTGCGTTTTACGGTGCGTACCGGACGTTTTCACAGGCTTACTGTAAGCTTTATCAGCGTTTCCAATAGCTTTACAATAATACAAAGAACAAAAAACGATTCTCCCTGCAAACTTACCAGGGGCTACTTTAACAGGCTGGCTTACTTTTTTTTTGTTGATCTATAATCTATGTAACGCTTCTTCTTATTTTATTTTCGTTTCAAATATAATAATTTTTTTAATAACCAAATTTTATTTTAAAATACTTTCAAAAAATTCTGAAATTTCATTTTTTTAAAACAAAACTTTAATACACTCTCTTTTCCCATGATTTTAACAGATACCCCCACTCTAAACTTTAGAAAATTTTTAAATTTTTGCTTTCTTATTTCTTAGTTTTTAAATTCTGCTTCCCGCAGCATTTTCAAATCTTCAAATCACCAAATTTTCAAATTAACTAATTAGCTAATTAAAATCTTCCCGTCAGGCTGAATTTGCAATCCCGCTCGGAACATAGCGGAATTTGTAATTCCGTCAATAAAAAACTATTCCGCCCTTTCGGGGCTAACTCATGCGGAATGATTTGTTGAATAAGTCGCGGCTAAGAGCAATTTACACTTCTGTTCGTAAAATACCGGCAAATGGTTACTTCTATCGAGATATAAATGCAAAACAAACATGATTACAAAGGAATAAATCGCCATTTGATAGTCTTTATGCAGAATTAATTTATTTTTGCAAATGAAACCTGAGTTTTTCAGTGATATATACTATTTACTTGCAAACAGGGACAACAAACACAGCAAGCTTAAACCCTTAACTACAATGAAAAAAACGGCATTGATTATTTTGGGGTTTGCAATATCATTTTGTTCTGGTTTCTATTTCAAGGCTATCATTACAAAGCAACCCAGCATCAACATTAATACAAAACAACCTGACAACAACATCAAAATGAAAAAAGTAACAGGGATTGGCGGTATCTTTTTTAAATGTAAAGATCCTGGTAAAATTAAAGAATGGTATAAAACACATTTGGGCTTCGACACCGACCCATACGGTGCACGTTTTGAATGGCAGGAAAGCACCAACCCAACCCAAAAAGGTTCTACCCAATGGAGTCCGTTTTCAGAAACGGATAATTATTTTGACCCTTCAACCAAAGACTTTATGATTAATTACAGAGTCGAGAATTTGGTTAGCCTTGTTGAACAACTTAAAAAAGAAGGAATAACCATTATTGACACAATTGAGACCTATGAATATGGCAAATTTGTTCACATTATGGATATCGAAGGAAACAAAATAGAACTATGGGAACCCAACTATGATTATGTTGCAACAGATAAAAAACAAAACGAATAAACAGGGCTTTAATACCGTCCGTGCCCGCACTTCGTAAGACTCCACCCGGAGCACAATGCCCCTCCCTGATTAAATCGTGGTGTAATTCCGCAAGCGGGAATAAAAATTATGTATTTAAAAGCGGATACGAAAACAAAAATCAATAAAACTCAGATGGTATCAAAATCAATGTTTGTATTTTTATCGCATTAATAACCTGAGTCCGGGCTAAGGTTGCAAACCATCCTTGCAATATTTCAGTATGTTACATTTCGCCGTTGGCGATGAAGTAACAAAAACTAAAAATTCCGAATTGCACAAAAAAACGACGACGGTTTAATCTTTCTCCACCTCTTTTCTCAGTATCTGGAGAGCCTGAAGAGCCGTTTTGTGGATATTACGCTGGCGGTGTTCTCCGAAAAGAAATTTTTCGCTGATTGTGGTCTTCGGAGTAGCAATAGCAATCCAGGTAGTTCCAACAGGCTTTTCGATGGTACCTCCGTCGGGTCCGGATATGCCGCTGGTAGCTATGGCATAATCAGTGTTAAATATGTGTCTTGCGCCTTCCGCCATTTCGATAACGCATTGCTGGCTAACGGCACCAAATTGTAACAGGGTTTGATGTTGCACACCCAAAAGTTGCTCCTTTACCTCGTTGGCATACGCCACTACGGAACCTTTAAAATAAGCAGAGCTTCCCGGAACACCTGTAATCATGTGTGCTACATAACCACCAGTACAGCTTTCGGCAGTAGAAATGGTTTTCCCCTTTTGCATTAATAATTTGCCAACCACATGTTCGAGGGTATCATCGTCGAAGCCAAAAACCAGGTCGGGAATCAGTTGTAACAATGTGGATGTTTGTTTTTCTATTTCACGGGTAAGAGATTCTTTGTCATTTCCGGTTGCGGTAAGTCGCAAACGGACCAAACCGGGCTGGGGAAGATATGCCAGTTTGATGTAAGAAGGCAAGGCTGCCTCCCAGTGTCGGATTTTAACAGCAAGGAAACTTTCGCCCATTCCCTGCGTTAGAATGGTTTTATGCACTATAGCCCCGCTTGTGAACCGTTTAGCCAGCTCGGGCAAAATGTAATCACTCATCATAAGTTTCATTTCAAAAGGAACTCCCGGCATGGAAACATAAATAATTCCATTCTTTTCAAACCACATTCCGGGCGCAGTGCCGTTAAGATTGGCAATAGGAATACAATTTGCAGGTACTTCCGCCTGTTTGCGATTGAGTTCCGTAACCCTAAAACCACGCATGGCAAATATAGTTTCCACATTTTTATAGGAAGCCTCATCAGCGACAAGATGAGTATCGAAATATTCGCAAAGGGTTTGTTTGGTAATATCGTCGTTAGTGGGACCCAATCCGCCGGTAAGCATCACGATGCTAACCCTTTTAGTTGCTTCGGCAAGGGTTTGCAAAATTGCCTGCCGCACATCGGCTATCACCGTAACCTGCTTTACCTTTATTCCGATAAGGTTAAGTTGTTCTGCCATCCAGGCGGCATTGGTGTTTACCACCTGCCCTATGAGCAATTCGTCGCCTATACTAATGATTTCTGCTTCCATATTATGAGTAAAAAAAATTCTTTGTCCGGGTTATCACTTCTTTACAATAATTTGTAAATTGATGAGTTTTTTGAACATAGATAAACGTTTGAATGTTTAATATTGCGTAGCTTTGCGTTTTATTTACGTGAACAAAATTATAATTAATACATGGAAAAAATAAAAGAATCGGAATTAATTATCAATACCGACGGCAGCATATACCATTTATCCATTCATCCTGAAAATATTGCCGATACTATCATCGTGGTAGGCGATCCCGGACGGGTAGAAAAAATTTCCAGCCACTTTCAAAAAATAGAATTTAAAAAACAAAACCGTGAATTACTTACCCATACCGGTTGTTATAACGGCAAACGCCTGAGTGTTCTTTCCACCGGAATGGGGACCGATAATTTGGACATCGTGATAAACGAACTGGATGCACTCGTGAATATTGATTTGAAAAAACGTATTCCCAAAGCAACACATACTTCGCTGAACATCATTAGGCTGGGTACTTCAGGTGCTTTGCAGGCAGACATCCCTGTGGATTCGTTTATCGTCTCCTCCTACGGGCTGGGGCTCGACGGCTTACTGAACTTTTACAATTACAACGAAAATATCAACGACAAAGCTATAGCCGATGCTTTTGCAGCGCAAACCGGCTGGAACGAAAACCTGCCCTATCCCTATGTTGTAAAAGCCTCCACTTTTCTTGAAAGAAAAATTGGCAAAGGACTTATTAGCGGAATCACTGCAACGGCTTCCGGATTTTATGGTCCGCAGGGAAGGGTGTTGCGCATCCCGCTTGCCTACCCCGAAATGAACCGCAATATTGAAAACTTTTCTTACAAAGGGCAACGTATTGTTAACTTTGAAATGGAGACTTCCGCATTATACGGTTTGTCGGCTATTTTAGGACACCAGGCACTTACAGTTTGTGCCGTAGTTGCAAACCGGGTTTCCATGCAGTTTAGTACACACCATGATAAAGCAGTGGATGAATTAATAACCCTGGTATTAGAAAGATTAACTGAATGATGTATGGCAAGTCTCCCCGAAAATAAGGAATTTGAAGCACTGGTAAGTCTGCTGGACGAGCCTGATGCCATCGTCTATGAGCAAATCATGGAAAAGGTGGTTTCTTTGGGAAAAGATGTGATTCCTTATCTTGAAAAATCGTGGGAAAACAATTTCGATGAAACCCTGCAGAATCGTATAGAAGATATCATCAAGCAGATACAGCACAACACCCTTTTCAGTGATTTTCAAACTTGGAAAGAAAACCCTGAAAACAATCTGTTGCAGGCTTACCTGTTGATTACCCGTTTCCAGTACCCACATTTGGATGAATTTGACATCACCCGGCAATTAGGACGTATCACACAGGATGTCTGGCTCGAACTAAACGATAATCTTACTGCCTTCGAAAAAATCAAGGTGTTCAATAAAATATTTTACGACTTTCACCATTTCAGCGGGAACTTAGAAAACCTGTTAACACCCGATAGCCTTTACCTCAACCGCCTACTCGAAACACGGAAAGGAAACCCCCTTTCGCTGGGCATTTTATACAGCATCATCGCCCGAAGTCTTAAAATACCGGTATATGGAGTGATGTTACCCGAACACTTCATACTTGCCTGTGCCAAAGGAGAAATTACCTCCAGGATGATGGAAGAAGGTAGCGGAGAGATACTTTTTTACATCAACCCTTTCAACAGGGGCGAAATGTTTACACGCAACGAGGTGAACACTTATCTGAAGCAACTAGATATTGTTCCGAAAAGGAAGTATTTTTATCCCAGCAATGACCTGCAGATAGTAAAGATAATGATACAAAGCCTGATAGCATCTTACATCCAATTGGAAGCCCCCGACAAGGTAGAAGAGCTTGAGGATTTACAAAAAATACTCGATTAGCGGTAATATGCTGATAAAAATGTACGGATGTTTTTTTCAACCCGTGCGGGAACATTGCTTACATCCGATTTTACAAAATTTTCTCCCGTAATATTTTCGAACAATTCAATATAGCGTTCGGAAACCGATTGCACAAATTCCGGGGTCATTTCCGGAACTGCTTGTCCTTCTTTTCCTTCGAATCCGTTTTTCATAAGCCATTCGCGCACAAATTCTTTTGAAAGCTGGCGTTGCGGATGGTTGTTTTTCTGGCGTTCAGCATATCCATCCTGATAAAAATACCGGGACGAATCGGGTGTATGAATTTCATCTATGAGAAAGATTTCGCCACGGGTTTTTCCAAATTCATATTTGGTATCCACCAAAATAAGCCCCATAGTAGCAGCAATTTCACTTCCTCTTTTAAAAAGTGCCTGCGTGTATTTTTCCAGTTGTTCGTAATCCTCAACTGTTGCCAGTCCTTGTTTAATAATATCTTCTTTGGAGATGTCCTCGTCGTGTCCCACGGATGCCTTGGTGGTAGGTGTGATGATCGGCGACGGAAATTTGTCATTTTCTTTCATCCCCTCGGGCATTATTTCGCCACAAATTCTGCGTTTACCGGCTTTGTATTCGCGCCAGGCATGCCCCGAAAGGTAACCACGTATTACCATTTCTACCTTAAAGGGTTCGCAGAGTCTGCCTACAGTAACCATAGGGTCAGGCACAGCTATTTTCCAGTTAGGTACGATATCGCTGGTGATATCCAGAAATTTAGCCGCTATTTGATTCAGTACCTGCCCTTTGTAAGGAATTCCTTCAGGCAGTACCACATCGAATGCCGAAATCCTGTCAGTGGCTATCATTACTAACAAGTCATCGTGAATAGAATATACATCGCGTACTTTTCCATGATACACATGGGTTTGTCCGGGAAAATTATAACAGGTATCTACAATGGCATTGGGCATAGGTTACGGGTTTTAACGGGTTTCTGTATTATAGGCTTTAATGATTCGGGTAACTAATTTATGCCGGATCACGTCCCCTTCGTCTAACATGATAAACGCAATACCGTCAACATTTTTCAGTATCTGCATGGCATGGATGAGCCCCGACGACTGGTTTTTGGGAAGGTCAATCTGGGTAATATCTCCTGTAACCACAAAACGGGAAGATTTTCCCATACGGGTAAGGAACATTTTCAACTGACTTTCAGTAGTATTTTGAGCTTCATCGAGTATTACGAAGGCATTATCGAGTGTGCGACCCCGCATAAAAGCAAGAGGGGCAATTTCAATGGTTCCTTCTTCAAGGTAGGTAAGCAATTTTTGTGTAGGAAGCATATCGCGCAAGGCATCGTACAAAGGCTGGAGGTAAGGATCGAGTTTCTCTTTCAGGTCGCCGGGAAGAAAACCAAGGTTTTCGCCAGCCTCCACTGCAGGACGGGTAAGGATAATCCGTTTTACTTCTCTGTTTTTTAAAGCTTTTACAGCCAATGCCACTGCGGTGTACGTTTTTCCTGTGCCGGCAGGTCCTATGGCAAATACCAAATCGCAGACGGTGCAACTTTCCACCATTTTTTGCTGATTAGGCGTGCGCGACCGGATTTGCATTCCATTTTTGCCATGTAACAAAATATGGTTATCCTCGGCAGCAGTTGCTATGGTTTCTTCGCCATTACTGTGTAAAACCTGAAAAATATCTTCATCACTGAGTTTTCCAAATTTATCAAAATGCAACAAAAGAAGGCTAAATTTGGCAACAAATACTTTTATTTCCTCTTCCTCGCCCCAAATTTTAAGTTCTTCGCCTCGGGCTACAATTTTCAGTTTAGGGAAAAAAGATTTCAGCAGATGCAGGTGTTTATCATTAACCCCGTAAATATCAATGGGATTATATGCACTCAAATTGATAATTTCCTCCATCTTCAGTAAAATTTGAAAAAGTTTATTGCTGCGTTTAGTGTGTTTCTATTTCTTTATACTTTTGAAAGTGCAAAAATAGGTGTTTTTGTGGAAAATAAAAACAGATTTTAACCCGTTTTATTCATGTCAATTATCACATTAACAAGCGATTGGGGGCTTAATGACCATTATGTGGGTGCTGTAAAGGGCAATATACTTAAGCATATGCCTGATGCCTGTATTGTTGACATTACCCATTCTGTTACTCCTTTCGACCTATCACAGGCGGCTTTTGTTATCCGCAATGTGTATCGCGATTTTCCGAAAGGAACGGTACACATTATCGGAATCAATACCGAAGAATCGAAAAAAATTTCTCATCTGGTTGTTAAAGCCGAGGATCAATATTTTATCAGTGCCGACACGGGTATTTTTTCACTTATTTTTGATAAAAAACCAGATCTGGTAATTGAACTCCGGGTTTTTGCCGATACCGGTTTTTATACCTTTTCAGCCCGTGATGTGTTTGCCAAAGTGGCAGTACACCTCGCTTCAGGCAAGCCTGCCGAAGAATTGGGTTTTGAAATTAAAGATTTTTCGCAGGAGCTGCTTCCATTTAAGCCTGTAGTGTTGGAAAACAGCATCATCAAAGGACATATCATTTATATTGATGCTTACGAAAACCTGATAACCAATATCGGAGCAGATTTATTCAGGACTGTGGGGCAGAATAGTCCCTTTACTATTTACCTTCGCAATCCATCCTATACCCTTACTACCATTCACGAAACCTACGACGATGTAAAAAAAGAAGGAGAAATGGTGGCATTGTTTAATTCGGGCGGATATCTTGAAATAGCACTGAATAAAGGCAATGCAGCAGGATTATTAGGAATGGAAATCAATGATCCGGTACGAATAGAGTTTGATAAAAAATAATTACTTTTGCGCTCGCAAACCCATCATACATTTTCCTATGTTTACACTTCTGCGTAAAGAAGTAAGGAGTTTTTTAAGTTCGTTTATCGGCTATATAGTTATCATTGTTTTTCTGTTGGTTAACGGACTATTTCTCTGGTTTTTCCCACTCGACTTCAACATTCCCGACAACGGGTACGCCAACCTGGATGGACTGTTTCTGCTGGCTCCTTTTGTTTTTTTGTTTCTCATCCCGGCTATTACCATGCGTATGTTTGCCGACGAAAAAAAGAGCGGAACTATTGAACTGCTGCTTACTAAACCCCTTACCGACCTTCAGTTGGTACTGGCAAAGTATTTTGCAGGGTTGATACTGGTAGTTTTTTCCCTTCTCCCCACCTTGGTTTATTACCTTTCAGTGTATCTTCTCGGATCTCCTGTCGGCAATCTCGATTCAGGAAGCATCTGGGGCTCATATATCGGTTTGTTATTTTTGGGAGCTGCTTTCGTTGCAATTGGTCTGTTTTCATCTTCTCTTACTGATAATCAGATAGTTTCGTTTATACTTGCCCTACTTTTGTGTGGCTTTTCCTATTTGGGATTCGAGTTTATTTACTCCTTCAATTTCTTTGGAAAATTTGACCTTTTCATTAAATCGCTGGGCATTTCGGCACATTATTCTTCAATGAGCCGCGGTGTGATTGACACCCGCGATGTATTGTATTTCCTGAGTATTATCACCGTTTTTATCCTGTTTACTAAGATCTCGCTCGAAAGCCGAAAGTGGTAGAATGTATGAAATGAGTATAAAGAAAACTATATCAAACGGCATGAAAACCTCCATATGCGAATTCCATGTGACCATTAAAAAACAAGTTATTTTCACATGAAAAAATTCTTTAAAAAATTAGCACCCGAACTTTCCGACAGGAGAAGAAACACCCGGAAAAACAA
>JALOCA010000022.1 GCA_023227965.1 Lentimicrobiaceae bacterium
GCGGTTGAAACGTTTTCCGCGTTCCATAATAGGTTCCAGATCGACCACATTATTTCTATTTCCGCTGGCACCTTTGGATTTGGCTACCAATGCGAGAATTTTTTTATCCCGAAGAACAGTACCAATACCACCACGCCCAGCCTGTTTCAGACGAACAATCTTACGACGCATATCGTAAAAACTGAAATTCAGCATCCCAATAAGGGAATGTTCGGCTGCACTTCCGGCAGAAACCACCGATACATTATATTTTCCCTTTTCGCTATCTGCATACATTGTGGTAAGTTCTTCTGCCAAAATATGGCTGTCGGCAGGTAGCCCGTTTGCTTCAAGAATTTCTATCACCTCGCGGGTTTCATCTATCAGTACCACTACGTCTTTATCAGCTTTGCCCTGTACTTCTAATGAATCAAAGCCGGCAAATTTCATAAACGGGCCGAAGAATCCACCTACATTGCTGTCAATCACAATATCGGTTTGCGGAGAAATGGTAACAACGATGGATTTTCCGGTACCGGAATATTGGGTGATTCCACAAATGGGTCCTGTATTGATAACAATTTCATTATCCGGATCGTTCCATTTTGTATCCGGACGGGTGGCATCCCACAACAGCTTCAATCCAAAACCTTTTCCCCCGGTAAATTTTTCTATCATCTGTTCACTTACCGGCTTTTCTTTGATCTCGTTGGTGCCAACATTTACATACAAAGTTCTTTTATTATATCCTTTTTCAATAGGATTCCAGGTATATTTCCAGGAAGCAATGAGTTTTAAGGCATTTTTATCTTCACTCATAGTTTATATGGGTTAAATTTAGTCAGTTTATTTTGGTGTACAAAGGTAAAAAACTGCATTTAATCTTTAACAAAGTATTGAAAATTTTCTCGTTATGTAATTTTATGCATAACAAAAAACCCTTTCCCGCAAGGAAAGGGTTTTTGTAAGTTACATTAGACAAACACTATTACAAAATATTTACTTTCAATGTTTGAATGGTGCTTCCTTTAATAATTTTCAGAAAATAAGCCCCCTGATGTAGTCCTGCAGTGTTAAGCCTATAGTTTTCAGAAATAGCATCTGCTTTTCTGACAATGTTTCCCAACATGTCATATAACAATATATTGCTATTACCCGCATTGGCAACTACCACATACGAGGAAGCGGGGTTGGGATAGATGTAAACTTTATTGGAGATAGATTTTTCAATTCCGGTTATCAGGACATCGGCAAATGCAGATTGCAAAATTCTCCGGTTTGAATTATCCTGAACGAAAGCAACAACCTGCAAATCATTCATGTCTTCAACAAAAGTTGTTGACATATCTACTGTAAATGTGCTGTCGAAAGGCACACCGTCGGTAAAATTCAGAAGCAGCCCTTCTGCGTCGGGAACCATCTTCATCATCACATGATGGAACTCTGTTTCCCCGTTATTTCCTACGTTTTCTGTAGTAATTTTTTCTATAACTGCAATTTGTATAGTCATGTCATTTACAGTAAGGTACGGAAGAATGTGCAGGGGAATCTGTACTTCGTTTCCTGAGTAAGTAGGTTGTATTCCGAGAGATACAAAAGCCGGTTCGTCAGATGCCTGCGTAAGAGCTGAAGTAAGACCACCGGTAGTCATTGGTGCAGTATTTCCCTGAAGAAACAGAGTTGGAACAGCATTTACGCCATAGAAATATCGGCGGACTCCACCTTCTTCGGTGTAGTAAGGGTCGCCGGGAGCAGGCCAACTCATTTGGTATTTAATAAGTGAAAACTCGTTTGGATGAGCATTGCAGAATGGGATGAAAACTGTAGAATTAAAATTGGCACACGGTCCGCAGGTTGAGCTTGTAAACTCTTCAAAAAGTGGAAGCATGCTAACATTTTGCGAAGCTACTGCTATTGATGCGTTTATAGTGTCGTTTCCAGGATTGTTATCGGGTCCGGCTCCGTTTATATTGCTAACCCAAACTTTAAAGGCATGATTTCCGACAGGGGCATTCCACAAATCGTTACAAGTAAAATCATAACCACTTCCAAAACTGAGATCCAAACCGCTGAAGGATGTTGTAAAAACCTCGCCTCCATCGGCATTCCAGTTAACATCGAACGAAGTCAAGTTGTCGAGACCTACGTTTTTAACAACACCGGTAATTTCCTTACTTCCCTGCGAAATATAGGCAGGGACGGTAAGCTGCGACATCCTGGCATCGAGAGCCATAGGCTGGTATAGCACAATATCATCTATACACCAATAATTTAGATTATAAGATGCTCCTGAAAAGAAAATACAAAGCTGAAAATCATTAGCTCCGACATCGCCATTATTAATAAGAACTGAAATACTGGTTGCAGGAGTTGTAGAAGGAGTGTTATCCTGCCATACAACATTCCAATTTCCAGACCGTGATTTGGTAGCTACACCTATGGTATAAGTACCGTCATAATGGTCAAGCATATAGCGAAAATCAAGAGCAACATTCTCAATCCCAGTAAGATCTATTGCAGGGCTGATCAAACGGGTAGTTCCGTTGAATTGTGGACTCCAGTTGAGCATACCTTCTGGTGCACTACCTCCAGCCTGCGCCGTATTGGAAATTTCCCAGTTTCCAGCATGGGTATCTATTGTCCAACCAGTAGGCGGCATTTGAGAATCTGAAAAACTTTCGGCAATGTAAGTTTGCTGTGCATTAAGCAATATACACACAAACAACATGCTAATTAAAAGTAAAATTTTATTCATATTAAATGGATTTAGATATTTATATATTTTATTCCACAAAATTATTAAACATTTTTACAAAAAATATTAGATAAATGCTTTTTTTTGTAAAAAATAAGAACAATGGCTCAGCAAATAACTATTCCGCTTTCAAAAAGTACATTACGCCCCTTTACCCTACAAGATGCACGCTCTTTAGCGCTGCATGCAAATAATCTTAAAATTGCCAGGAATTTACGTGATGCCTTCCCCCATCCTTACAATCTGGAGGATGCTGAAAAATGGATAGAAACCACCAAATATGAATCGGACAATCTTATGCTTGCCATAGAGATAGGTGGCGAAGTTGTAGGAGCTGTAGGAATGCACAGGTTTAAGGATGTGTACAGGCTAAAAGCGGAAATTGGATATTGGCTAAGTGAAAAATATTGGGGAAAAGGCATCGTAACAGAAGCATTATCAGCATTTGTACGACATATCTTTTCTACTACCGATCTTATCCGGATACAAGCCGAAATTTTTGAGCACAATAAGGCTTCAATGCGAGTATTGGAAAAAGCCGGGTTTGCATGTGAAGCCATTCATCGTAAGGCAGTGATTAAAAACGGAAAAATTCTTGATGAATATATTTACGTGATATTCAGACAATAAAATTCAATATTACAATTAATCATTCTGAGGAATAATTACTTCCACCGCACCCTGCCCATAGTTTGCAAGCGAAGCATCACGATACTGAATGTTTTCGTATTCATTAAGGATGGAGCAAATTGTGGCTTTTAATACGCCATTTCCCTTCCCGTGTATAAAAATTACTTCCCGGTATTTTTCTTTAATGGCACTTTCCAGACAACGGCTGAAATAGTTTATCTGTGTGGTAAGCATATCTTTACTGTTCATCCCGGAAATGTTTTCAACCAATTCGGCTATGTGTAAATCCACTTCCGCTTTTTTAAAGGCAGTCCGGTGCTTGCTTATCAGCGCAGGTTCCTTTACCAGTTGCACTTCAGTTTGCTCCATAGAAGTTTCTTTTGAATTTTTTTCAGGAAATACAAGCAGGCTTTCTAAAGCAACTAATTGAATGATAAAAGATTTTTCTTCAATAAAAGATGAAAATTTATAATTGTCCTCCTTTAAAAATTTAACCGGTTTAATAGAATAGGGTGTAGAAGAAGGAACTTTAATACTATTTCCATTTTCAATATGAAACATAAGTTGTACAACTCCCTGACACCATTTTTCCACCTCCTCATGTTTTATTACTGATAAAAGCAGTTTATTTTGTGCTTCCACCGAACCGTAATCTATTCCCTCAAAACTCCCTCCTATATTTTTTAGAAAAATGTTATAAAGCACTGTATAATGGGTATAATTGATAAGTAGCACATCCAGTAAGCCAGTAATCAGCCAACGCTGTTCGTGTGGTACAAAAGCGAGGTAAACTCCAGGTGCTAACACCATTTGAGAGCTATAACGACCTAATTTGTTAGAATTTTTTTCAACTGGTTGCTCTATTTCTTTCACGGGGAAGTTGTCAGTTGTTTTTTTCACCGGTTCTATAATAATTAGTTCCGATGCCAGTGTAGGTATTTCAAAACCATCTTCTATGGCTACGCTTACCATATTGCCATTCAGTATTTTTGAAATTACGCCACCACCTTTGGCATTTAAAAACCGAACTTTGTCGCCTATGTTGAATCGCATTTTACTTTTTTTACAAAGGTAATTATTTTAATGCCTGCCAGACTTTTTTGATAATTAAGTAAAACCAAGAAAGTTTTTTGTAATTTTACAATCATAAAAATTTAAAATTTATGTTTAAAATTAATTTTTACATTTTACTGTTTCTAACGGCTTTTGTAGTTTTAAGCTGTGAAAAAAATGAAGAAAAGAAATCTCAGGTATTTTTTTCTTTTTCGCAAGAAGTGAATAACAATCCTCTTATTTTTGATAGCATTATGTATGTAAATGCTGCCGGAAACAACTTTATGATAACCGAAATTCAATATTTTGTTTCGGATTTTACGTTTTGGAAAGATGGCAAGAGTTACCCTTTCACTTCGCAGAAATTTATTAAATATGTTGATACAAATATTCCGGCTACATTGAACTGGGACTTTCCCGAAAAGTTGCCTGTGGGCAGTTACGATTCACTGTCATTTACTTTTGGAATAGATTCTGTTAAAAACCAGTCGAATATTTTTGCCAATCCGCCTGAGCGTGATATGTTTTGGCCCGAAATGATGGGCGGAGGTTATCATTACATAAAGATGAACGGCAAATGGATACCTGAAGGACAAAGTCAGGCCCAAGCGTTCAACCTTCATATTGGCATTGGCCAGATTTATGCTAACGACAGCTCGTCAACGGTAGTAAAATTTGTACAAAATTATTTCAAGGTAGTTATGACTAAGCATTTTCAAATTTTTGAAAATTCGAATTACCTTGCAATTGTGATGGATGTTAACAGTTGGTTTGACACGCCCGAAGTTTACAACCTCGATTTCTGGGGTGCTCATATCATGCAGAATCAGAATGCAATGCATGCAATTTGTCTGAATGGAAAAGACGCATTCAGCCTGAGACAATTTTACAAAGATAAATAATTTTTGCAAAATAATATAATGTCAAAGCATATTTTATTTGGTATAATAATAATTTTAATAGGTATTTTATCATGTAATAAAGATAATAAAATCTTTAAACCAACTCCTTACACAATTGAAGTACCAGCATTTTTTCCAACAGAATTGAACATTACCCCCGATAATCCTTTGACTTTAGAGGGGATTACCCTGGGAAGATTTTTGTTTTACGATGGTCGCCTTTCCGGAAGAACGGAACCCGATTCATTGATGAGCTGCAGCAGTTGTCACCTGCAGTCGAATGCTTTTGAATGCGGAATCAGCCATTCTAAATATACTGATGGTCACCCTTATGGCATTACCGGAATTTTTACTCCGCACGTAATGCTTCCGCTTTTCAATCTGGTTTGGAATCCAAACGGCTATTTCTGGAACGGTTTTATTGGTACCGAAAATCCAAATCCAGCAAAACGTACCCTCGAGGATGTTGTCTGGATGGGAATTACTGCACCTCACGAAATGAATGGTGATACCGGTAAAACTGTAGCATTGATACAATCTATTCCTGGTTACCCCGAATTATTTAAAAAAGCTTTTGGCTCAGAAAAAGTTACAATGAAAAATATCAGTCGGGCGATAACGCAGTTTATACGAACCATTATTTCTTCCAATACAAAATTTGACAGGTATTTAAGAGGAAAAGAGCAATTAGCCGAAAATGAATTGAACGGATTTGTGTTGTTTACTTCCGAAAACGGTGGTGATTGTTTTCATTGCCATGGCGGAGAGGGAAATCCGTTGTTTACCACCAACCTATTTTATAATAACGGAAAAGATACTGCTTTTACGGGTGCTCACGAAGATTTGAGAGACCGGTATCACGTAACCGGAAATCTGATGGATATTGGAGCATACAGGGCACCAACACTCCGAAATATTGAACTGACAGCTCCTTACATGCACGATGGAAGGTTTAAAACGTTAGACGATGTGATAAACTTTTATTCCGAAAACGTTGTATGGTCGCCATATATCAGTACTTTGATGCATCATGTGGGAACTTCCGGCATTCGCTTAACCCTTAAAGAAAAATCGGATTTAAAGGCATTTATTCATACATTGCAGGATGATGACTTATTGTCGAACCCTGCCTATTCCCAACCTGCCGTTTTTCCGGATGGGAGCTACAAATAAATGTTCTATTCATTTTTAAAACTGGCTGTTGATGTGATTTCCGGTTTAGTCGTTTGAATTAAAAAATCAGTAAACGAGTCGTTAAAACCGACTTCTACCGGTGTTTTTAATTGGGTGGTATTTCAGGTAGTAAATCCATTACACCCATAAGCTTGCTGCTCATTGAAATATAAGTTACACAAGGTAATGCCAAAGAAGAAATCTCCGGAGACAAGTATGAATGTACCGAAGAAATAGCATGCGTTGTAGCTACCCGGTTTTCAGCTTTCAATAAAGGAACGGTTAGAAAAGGATTGTTAAAGTTAAAAAAAATTGTGTTCGCATTCGCATGGGGCATTTCCCGAAAACAAATTTTCAAATAACAAAATAAAGTACATACGGGTATTTTTTAGTAACATCACCCCCCTTCCACAGCAATTCCATTAAACTTAAAGAAGATGCCCTGTTTTGTATTTTTTTGAGCCATTCGATTTTCAATCATGTGCATTATCTGGTAATGTCGCACTTTATTCCACCGAGGAGCAATAATATAATGTAACGGGGCTTCTGAGGTAAAGCGTTCAATGACAAAATCCGGGTGTAAATTTTCCAGAAATTCTACGATGAAATCAATGTAGGAATCAAGAGAAAAAAGAGAAAATCTTTCGGGGTATTGTTGGTATTCTTCAGCCATTGCAGTGTTTTTAATAATCTGTAACTGATGAAGTTTAACAAAAGTTAAAGGCAACTTCGAAATAATTTTTGCCTGTGCAAGCATTTTTTCTCTACTTTCCCCAGGAAGCCCAAAGATAAGGTGGGCACCGGTATTTATCCCTTTTTGGGCAGTAAGCAAAATGGCATTTTCGGATATTGCATAAGTATGGGCTCTGTTTATCCGGGTCAAAGTATCGTCATAGCAGGATTCTACCCCATATTCTATCTGTACATAATTTTTTCGGGAGATAGAGGCAAGCAATTCAATTTTTTCTTCATCAATACAATCAGGGCGGGTTCCGATAACAATTCCTGTAATCAAAGGATGGTTAAGAGCTTCCGTATATTTTTGTTCAAGCTCCGCAACAGAAGCGTAAGTATTTGAATAAGACTGGAAATAAGCAAGGTATTTTCTTGCAACCTTTCTTCTTCCGCTGTGAAAAGCTATTCCGTCATTAATTTGAGATGTAATGCTTTTTTCAGGTTTGCAATAAAAAGGGTTAAAAGAATTGTTATTGCAAAATGTACACCCTCCTACCGACAAACTTCCATCCCTGTTTGGGCACGAAAACCCTGCATCTATAGAGATTTTATAAACGTTTTCACCAAAAATTTTTTGGATGTACGAGGAATAAAAATTAAAAGCAGGATATGGTCTCTTTTCTGTCAACTAAAAACATTGAATACTGAATTCGGCTAACCTCTTATTGGCTATGGAGCAAAACGTTTTCCATTCCTAAATTTTACAATAAAGGCATCATGCACGTTATTGTCTGTCCTTGTCTCGTACATATACGTTTTTGCTTTTCCGTAATTGTTAAACGAACCGATGGTGTAAATGTAATATCCTTTATAGTAATCTTCTTTAATGGGAACGGTTATGTTGTATTGAGCAGCCAAATCGTCAATATTTGTCTTTTTTTCTCTTACAGCCATAATCTGCACCCGATATTCTATTTCATCACTTACAACTTGTGAAATAAACGTTTCCTTTGTAGTAGGTTTTTTATTTTCAGATAGCAGATCATTTTCCCCAGTTGGTTTAACATTGCCAATAACATTTATTGTATTTGAGAATGCCGTTACTTTATCAGTATTTCCCGATTTCCAGAATAATTTTCCGTTAAAATTATTGATTCCGGGTTGAGGTTGTTCGCACTTGAGAGTGTACAAAACAGAAATCACCGAATCTTCCGGAAGTTGTTCCCATTTTACGGTGAGTAATTGGTTGCCAAAATCCACTAAGCCATTTGTTAATGAGAACCCTGTCCAGGAAAAACCCATTGGCAATGTATGATGTATCTCTGCCGGTCCAAAGATGTCTCCTTTATTAATTGTAAGTTTTACGTCAAATGTACTGCCCGGAACAATTTGCGAGGGCAATTGGCAGTTTACATCTATTTGCGTTGTTTTAGCGGGTTTGTGGGTATTTTTTGAAAAATCCAGCACTTCCATGGATAATGCTTCGGGTGAAGGTTTTACTTCTTTATTTTTAAAATGGTACGAAATGCCCAGGAACGAATAATTATAAGTATCATATTTATAACCACCCTTTGCAGCATCAAGAATATCAGAATTTACAGTACGGATACTGGTTTCCACGTTAACCGACCAGCTATCTTTAAAATGGTAATTCGCACCAAGACCAACAGGGATAACTGTTTCTGTTGTTCTTTTCCCTAAGCCGTTTCCTTCTGTACCGTTGGAACTAACTATTTTCCCAGTCTTATAATTTTTTAGTTCTGCTTTCCAGTTCGACATTCCCAATCCGGCAAAGCCATACAAAGAAATTTTTCTATCGGGTTTACCTGGCGCAATCCAGTTGCTGAAATTAGCAACAGCGCTGATATTATATTCATAAATATCTGTTTCTGAACGTAAATAAGCAGGATTATCGTTACCATAGTGATCTTTTGTACCTTTTATTTTCCCATTTAAAAATTGCCCTCTCAACCCAAAAACAGGATTGAATTGCTTTTGAAGATAAAAACCGTAAGCGGATGCCCAGTCTTTTTTGTACGGAGCCATCTCATAATTATTGATGTCGCCATGGTAAATATTTGTGCCCATGTTTACATTTACTGACCAGTTTTTCCAAAATGAAAAACTTTCGCTTTGCGGTTCCTGAGCAAACAAGGTACTGCATAGAATACAAGATAATAAAATTGCAAATGTCCTTTTCATATAAAATAAGTAATATAGATATTTAACAAAAGTAATAAAAATATTCAATAAAAAAACTTCAATTATATAAATTTTGAAGAAAATTTTATTCCATAGTGCAAAAAAAATGAAAAAAGACTTTTTTAAATCAAATATATACCTATCTTTGCACCCTCAAAAAAATCAGTACTCATTAAGTAGAACCATTAATTATGATTATTGTTCCCGTAAAAGAAGGCGAAAGCATTGACAGAGCGTTAAAAAAATTAAAACGTAAATTTGAAAAAACAGGTGTTGTAAAAGAGTTACGTGAAAGACAAAAATTTACAAAACCTTCCATCAAACGCCGTGAGCAAGTGCTTAAAGCCATCTATATCCAAAAATTAGTTCAGGATCAGGAAAATAAATAAACCCTTAGGGCATTTTAAATAATTACTGAACCGTTCGCAGACATTACGGTGTTTGCGGACGGTTTTTTATTATTTTCTTTTGTTTATTAAAAATAAATGCTTAATTTTAACGTTTGAAATATAAGAGCAATGCCATTTACAAATCAAATGCATGCTAAGAGCTAAGTTTTTGAATTATATTGAAAATGAAAGAAGGTATTCTACACATACCCTAATTGCTTATGCAAATGATCTGCAACAATTTCATGACTACTTACTTCAAGCATACAATCTTGAAAACAGTGTAAATGCAGAGCCGGAAATGATACGTTCCTGGATTGTTTCCCTGATAAACACGCCTTTACAAACCCGAACTGTCAATAGAAAAATTTCTACGCTAAAATCATATTACAGGTTTTTACAAAAAGAAAAATTAATTTCAATAAATCCTGTAAAAACAATATCCGGCCCCAAAACAGCACAGAAGCTCCCTGAATTTATTGAAAAAGATAAATTGGCTAAATTGCTGGACGAATTGTTAATAGGAACAGACTACCATTCGGTAAGGAATAAACTGATTATTGAACTATTCTACTCAACGGGAATGCGATTGTCTGAACTTGTCCAACTTAAATTTTCCGATTTTGACTTTAGCCGTTCAACTGTGAAAATCAATGGAAAAAGAAATAAACAGCGACTGGTTCCAGTAACAACTACCGTTTTACAATTATTAACAACCTACAGCGATATTCAAAAAAAAGAAACGGAGAACGAATATCATGTATTTGTATTTTCTACGAAAAAAGGAAAACAAATGCATCCGCGGGTTGTTTACGGAATTGTAAAAAACACCCTCGAAATGATTACATCACTCGAAAAGCGTAGCCCTCACATTTTAAGACATTCTTTTGCCACCCATTTGCTTAACAACGGAGCCGACCTGAACTCAATTAAAGAATTATTGGGGCACGCAAACCTTGCAACAACTCAAATTTACACACATAACTCTTTCGAAAAGTTAAAAAATCAATATAAACAAGCCCATCCAAGGGCATAAAACAAAGGAGGACTTATGAAAATCAACATCAATTCAGTTCATTTTAAATCCGATAAAAAATTAGATCAGTTTATTATCGAAAAAATTGAAAAATTGACCGGAAATTACGACGGTATCATTGGCGGCGATGTGAAGTTAAAACTTGAAAAGTCGGAAGCTCTGGAAAATAAAGTTGCTGAAATCCGTCTCCAAATCAGAGGAAGTGATTTGTTTGCCAAAAAACAAAGCAAAACTTTTGAAGAAGCCACCCTTGAAGCAGTAGAAGCCCTCAAAAAGCAACTTATTAAGCACAAAGATAAGAGCAGAGAATAACTTTTTTTTAAAGTTCTCAAAAAAAATAAAAAATATTTGTTCGTATCTTAAAAGTTTCTATTTTTGCAGTCCTTTTTAAAGGGCTGCTTTTTTATCATACATGCCGATGTAGCTCAGTTGGTAGAGCAGCTGATTTGTAATCAGCTGGTCGGGGGTTCGAGTCCCTCTATCGGCTCAAGTTCTTTAACATAGCTGAAATTAATATTGGGGAGATACCAGAGCGGTCAAATGGGGCAGACTGTAAATCTGTTGGCGAAGCCTTCGGAGGTTCGAATCCTCCTCTCCCCACAAACTGCGGAAGTAGCTCATTTGGTAGAGCGATAGCCTTCCAAGCTATAGGTGGCGGGTTCGAGCCCCGTCTTCCGCTCTAAAAAGCCGATGTAGCTCAGAGGTAGAGCATCCCGATTTAATCGGGAGGGTCAACTGAGCATCAAAGGAAAAAAGCCGATGTAGCTCAGAGGTAGAGCACTTCCTTGGTAAGGAAGGGGTCATGAGTTCAAATCTCATCATTGGCTCAAAAGAATTTAGATAACCAAAATTGTAAACTTTTTAAACATTAAATTAATATGGCAAAAGAAAAATTCGATCGTTCAAAACCTCACGTTAACGTAGGTACTATTGGTCATATTGACCATGGGAAAACTACGCTGACTGCTGCTATTACTCTCGTTTTGGCAGATAAGGGCTTTTCGGAATTCAGGTCATTCGATTCGATTGATAACGCTCCGGAAGAAAAAGAAAGAGGTATTACCATTAATACCGCCCATGTGGAGTATCAGACTGCCAATCGTCATTATGCACACGTTGACTGTCCAGGACATGCCGACTACATTAAAAATATGGTTACAGGTGCAGCCCAGATGGACGGTGCTATTATCGTTGTAGCAGCTACTGATGGTCCTATGCCCCAAACCCGCGAACATATCCTGCTTGCTCGCCAGGTAGGTGTACCTCGTTTAGTTGTATTCATGAACAAAGTTGACCTCGTTGATGATGAAGAAATATTAGAAATCGTTGAAATGGAAATTCGCGATCTGCTTACTTTCTATGGATTTGATGGAGAAAACACTCCTGTAATTCGTGGTTCAGCTCTTGGTGGATTAAACAAAGAACCTGTTTGGGTTGAAAAAATTATGGAATTAATGGAAGCTGTTGATACATGGATTCCTCTTCCCGAACGTGCAGTGGATAAACCCTTCCTGATGCCGATTGAAGATGTATTTTCCATTACCGGTCGTGGTACAGTAGCTACCGGGAGAATCGAAACCGGCGTTATTCACGTTGGAGACCCTGTAGATATTATTGGTATGGGTGCCGAAAAACTGAAATCAGTATGTACAGGTGTTGAAATGTTCCGTAAATTATTGGACGAAGGCGAAGCTGGAGATAATGCAGGTTTGCTTCTCCGTGGAATTGACAAAGACGAAATCCGTCGCGGAATGGTTATTGCAAAACCCGGTTCCATAAAACCCCACAAACATTTCAAAGCCGAAGTATATATTCTCAAAAAAGAAGAAGGTGGACGTCATACTCCTTTTCATAATAAATACCGTCCTCAATTCTATTTCCGTACAACAGACGTTACCGGCGAAATTATCCTTCCCGAAGGTATTGAAATGGTAATGCCCGGCGACAACCTGAGCGTAACCGTAAACCTGATTGCTGAAATAGCAATGAACAAAGGTTTAAGATTTGCTATCCGCGAAGGTGGCCGTACCGTAGGTGCCGGACAGGTAACTGAAATCATTGACTAACTAAATCACTATATGCAAATAAAGGTATCCTCCATAAAAAGGGTATCTTTATTTGCCATATTAAAATTAATGTTTACAATAAAGGCAATACGGGTGTAGCTCAACTGGTAGAGTGGCGGTCTCCAAAACCGTAGGCTGTGGGTTCGATTCCTACCACCCGTGCTAAAAATAAGTAATTCAATGGCAAACAAAGTAGTTGAATACATGAAGGAAAGTTATGATGAATTAATTCATAAAGTTTCCTGGCCCACTTGGAGTGAGTTGCAAAATAGTGCAATTGTGGTATCCGTTGCTTCCCTAATAATCGCAGTAATCGTTTATCTGATGGATATCTCATTTCAAACGTTATTAGAACAGTTTTATAAATTGTTTTAAGTAGCGTTCACTATTTTTATCTATATATAATTGTTTATTTGAAATAACCCTGTCAACTTCAACCAGCAAGTATGAGCGAACAAGTGAAAAAATGGTATGTTGTAAGGGCGGTTAGCGGTGGAGAGAAAAAGGTAAAACAATACATCGAAAGCGAAATTAACCGTCTGAACCTTAAGGAATTTGTTTCACAAGTACTCATTCCGACAGAAAAAGTTTACCAAGTACGTAAAGGGAAAAAAATTAGTAAAGAACGCAATTACTTTCCCGGCTACATTCTCATCGAAGCTGTTTTGATGGGAGAAATACCTCACATTATTCGTAACGTTCCGGGTGTCCTAGGATTTCTGGGTTCAAAAAACGAACCCGTATCCCTTCGCCCCGCAGAAGTTAACCGCATCCTCGGAAAAGTTGACGAACTGAGCGAACTGGGTGAAGAAATTAACGTACCATTTATTGTAGGCGAAACCGTTAAAGTAATTGACGGACCTTTTAACAGCTTCAGTGGTATCATTGAGGAAATTAACGAAGAAAAGAAAAAGCTGAAAGTAATGGTAAAAATTTTCGGGCGTAAAACTCCCCTTGAACTGAGTTTTATGCAAGTTGAAAAAGAATAGGCACAATCAAAAAGACAAAAAATTTTCTATTAACGCATTAGCAAAAGTCGAAAAATGGCAAAAGAAGTTAGTGGATTTATTAAATTACAAATCAAGGGCGGAGCCGCCAATCCTTCACCCCCTATCGGACCTGCATTAGGATCGAAAGGTGTGAATATTATGGAATTTTGTAAACAGTTTAATGCCAGAACACAAGATCAGGGAGGGAAAATTATTCCCGTAATTATTACTGTTTTCAAAGACAAATCATTTGAATTTGTTATTAAAACTCCACCCGTGGCTGTACAGTTGCTTGAAGCAACTAAGCAGAAAAAAGGATCGGCTGAACCTAACCGCAATAAAATTAGTTCGGTAACCTGGGATCAGATTCGTGCAATCGCTGAGGTAAAAATGCAGGATTTAAATGCATTTACTTTAGAATCAGCTATGAATATGGTAGTAGGTACTGCACGTAGCATGGGAATTACTGTTACCGGCGACAAACCTTTTGCTGAATAACAACCGATTTTTATACAAGAGTCGTTATTAAACCTATAACAAATTGCGAAATGGTTAAACTGACAAAAAAAAGAAAAGAAGTTTTAACAAAATTTGACAAGAATACCCAGTATTCTTTATCGGATGCCGTTAAAATTGTAAAGGATATCACCAGTACAAAATTCGACGCTTCAGTTGATTTTGACGTTCGCCTTGGAGTTGACCCCCGCAAAGCCAATCAAATGGTTCGCGGTACGGTAGCCTTACCCCATGGAACCGGAAAAACCATCCGTGTTTTGGTTTTATGTACTCCCGATAAGGAAGACGAAGCCAAAGCTGCCGGTGCCGATTTTTATGGTCTGGACGATTATATCCAGAAGATCAAAGAAGGCTGGACAGATATTGACGTGGTAATCACCATGCCCAGCGTAATGCCTAAAGTAGGCGCCCTGGGTAAAATTTTAGGTCCCCGCGGTTTAATGCCCAATCCCAAAACCGGTACGGTTACAATGGAAGTAGGCAAAGCCGTAAAAGACGTAAAAGCAGGAAAAATTGACTTTAAGGTTGATAAATATGGTATAGTGCATGCAGGAGTTGGAAGAGTATCCTTCGATACTGAAAAACTCGTTGATAATGCAAAAGAATTTTTACAAACCATTATCAAACTCAAACCAACAGCTGCCAAAGGTACTTACGTAAAAAGCGTTTATATCTCCAGTACTATGAGCCCGGGAGTCCGTATTGACCCTAAATCAATCACTTTATAGTAATTATTAAGCTAAATTTAAGGTAAATACGTCATGAAAAAAGAAGAAAAGAATACTCTCATAGATTCCCTGACTAAAACTATCACAGAGAATAACTACTTGTATATAACCGATATCGCTGATTTGAACGTTGAAAAAACCAACAAATTACGTAGGTTATGCTTCAAGAGAAATGTACAACTGATAGTCGTTAAAAATTCTCTGCTCCGCAAAGCAATGGAACGTTCCGGAAAAAACTTCGGCAATCTGTACGAAGTGCTGAAAGGAGCTACCTCCATTATGCTTGCCGATGCTGGCAATATACCGGCAAAATTGATAAAAGAATTTCGGAAAGAAAGTCCTAAACCTATACTCAAAGGGGCTTATGTTGAAGAAATGACTTATGTTGGCGACGACCAGGTTGATTCCCTTATCAATATTAAATCAAAAACCGAACTCATTGCCGATATTGTTGCATTGCTACAATCTCCTGCCAAAAATGTTATTTCCGCCCTTCAATCGGGAGGTCAGAATATTTCTGGCATACTAAAAACCTTATCGGAAAAAGCCGAATAGGTACTCTATAATTTCACAAAAGTAAAAAATTAATTAAATTATTGTAAAACAACTAAATCTATAATAAAATGGCAGATTTAAAAGCTTTTGCAGAACAACTGGTTAACTTAACCGTTAAAGAAGTAAACGAATTAGCAAAAATTTTAAAAGAAGAATACGGAATTGAACCCGCAGCAGCAGCACCAGTTATGGTAGCAGCAGCAGCAGGAAGTGGCGAAGCCGCAGCAGCCGAAGAAAAAACCCAATTTGATGTGGTTATTAAAAGCGCCGGACAATCAAAATTAGCCGTAGTTAAACTGGTGAAAGAACTCACCAGCCTTGGTTTAAAAGAAGCTAAAGAATTGGTTGATGCTGCTCCCAAAGCAATAAAAGAAGGTGTTAGCAAAGACGAAGCCGATGCACTGAAAACACAACTTGAAGAAGCTGGTGCTGAAGTAGAAATCAAATAAGAACCAGATTCGAAAGTATGAAAAGCGATAGACTGCATGCCTGCAAATGGCATTGCAGTCTGTTGTTTACCTGTTTGTACCGGACATGTTTTTATAGTTTTCAATTCTTCTAACTTACAAACCTAAAACCATTTGGCTTTGAATACCAACGAAAGAATAAATTTCAGCTCCTCAAAGATTCAATCTGAATACCCTGATTTCCTTGAGATTCAAGTAAAATCATTTCAGGATTTTTTCCAACTGGAAACCAATCCCGAAAATCGTGTTAATGAAGGACTTTACAAAGTTTTCTCCGAAAATTTCCCCATTACCGATGCAAGAAACAACTTCGTTCTCGAATTTCTTGACTATTTTATTGACCCCCCGCGCTATTCCATTGAAGAATGCATTGAACGTGGTCTCACGTATAGCGTGCCTTTAAAAGCAAAACTCAAACTGTATTGCACCGACCCCGAACACGAGGACTTTGAAACCATCATTCAGGATGTGTATCTGGGCATGATACCCTACATGACACCTAAGGGAACTTTCGTAATCAACGGAGCCGAAAGAGTTGTGGTATCACAGCTCCATCGCTCGCCCGGTGTATTTTTCGGAACAAGTTTCCATGCCAATGGTCAGCAGTTGTTTTCGGCAAGAATCATCCCCTTCAAAGGCTCGTGGATGGAATTTACCACCGACATAAACAATGTAATGTATGCTTACATTGACCGAAAGAAAAAATTACCCGTAACTACTCTGTTACGCGCCATCGGATATGAAAGTGATAAAGATATTCTCGAGATTTTCGACCTTGCAGAAGAAATAAAGGTAAGCAAAGCAGGATTGAAAAAAGTAGTAGGACGACATCTCGCCGCCCGTGTACTCAAATCATGGATAGAAGACTTTGTAGATGAAGATACCGGTGAAGTGGTTTCCATCGAAAGAACCGAGGTTATTATTGACCGCGAAACCATTCTTGAAACCAAACACATTGATTTAATAGTTGATGCAGGGATAAAAACCATACTGCTACACCGCGACGAAAACATTGCGCTCGACTATTCCATCATTTTTAATACATTACAAAAAGATACTGCCAACTCTGAAAAAGAAGCCGTCGAATTCATCTATCGTCAGCTTCGCAACGCAGAACCCCCCGACGAAGAAACAGCAAGAGGTATCATTGAAAAACTCTTCTTTTCCGACAAACGCTATGACCTTGGCGACGTGGGCAGGTACAGAATTAACAAAAAACTTAACCTCGACGTTTCGCTCGAAACCAAGGTTCTTACTAAAGAAGATATCATTTCCATCATCAAATACCTCATCGGACTTATCAACTTACGTACCGAAGTAGATGATATTGACCACCTGAGTAATCGTAGAGTACGTACCGTAGGCGAGCAACTATACAACCAGTTTGGTGTAGGTTTAGCCCGTATGGCACGTACCATACGTGAAAGAATGAATGTTCGCGATAATGAAGTTTTCACTCCCACCGATCTTATCAATGCAAAAACGCTGTCATCGGTAATCAATTCATTTTTCGGAACAAACCAGTTGTCGCAATTTATGGATCAAACCAATCCTCTTGCCGAACTTACCCACAAAAGAAGGGTTTCAGCATTAGGACCCGGAGGATTGTCGCGCGACAGAGCCGGATTTGAAGTACGCGACGTACACTATACCCACTACGGAAGACTTTGCACCATTGAAACCCCCGAAGGACCAAACATCGGGCTGATTTCATCACTTTGTGTGTATGCAAAAATCAACAAACTGGGATTCATCGAAACTCCCTACCTCAGAGTAGAAGAAGGCAGAGTACACTTCGACGAAAATCCTACATATCTTAGCGCTGAAGAAGAAGAAAATAAAATTATTGCCCAGGCAACCACACCAACTATTGAGGACGGAACTTTCAAAGATGAAAAAATTAAAGTTCGTTCTCTTGCCGATTATCCTATTGTCGAAAGAGAAAAAATAGACCTTATTGATGTGGCACCTAATCAAATAGCATCCATTGCAGCTTCTCTCATCCCCTTCCTTGAACATGACGATGCCAACCGTGCCCTTATGGGTTCAAACATGATGCGGCAGGCAGTCCCCCTGCTTAACCCGGAAGTACCTATTGTTGGTACCGGTATCGAAGGCCCGGTAGCCCGCGATTCACGCGTGCTGATAAATGCCGAAGGCGACGGAATAGTGGAATATGTTGATGCCGCCGAAATAACCATTCGGTATACGAGGGTTGAAAAAGAAAAACTCGTAAGCTTCGATGACGATGTACGCACTTACAACCTGACAAAATTTACCCGTACCAACCAAAACACTTCCGTTAACTTACGTCCCATCGTTAAAAAAGGACAAAAAGTTAAAAAAGGACAGGTGCTATGCGAAGGCTATGCAACTAAAGGAGGCGAACTGGCACTGGGCAGAAACCTGATGGTAGCCTTTATGCCTTGGAAAGGATACAATTTTGAAGATGCTATCGTTATTTCCGAACGCGTAGTGCGTGAAGATATTTTTACATCATTGCATATCGAAGAATTTACTCTCGAGGTACGCGATACCAAGCGTGGCGCCGAAGAACTCACTAACGATATTCCCAACGTAAGTGCAGAAGCAACCAAGGAACTCGACGAAAATGGGTTAATCAGAATTGGTGCCGACGTTAATGAAGGAGACATCCTTATCGGGAAAATCACCCCTAAAGGAGAAAGCGATCCTACACCCGAAGAAAAATTACTCAGGGCAATATTTGGCGATAAAGCGGGCGATGTAAAAGATGCCTCCCTGAAAGCCCCTCCTTCCATGAAAGGTGTAGTTATTGAGAAAAAACTTTTTTCAAGGATTTTCAAAGACAGAAAATCGAAAGCCAAAGAAAAAGATGTCATCAAAAAATTAGACGATGAATTTAACCGCGACAGTGAAAAACTGAAAACAAAACTGGTAGATAAACTGCTGGTTCTCGTAAGCGGAAAAACCTCGCAGGGCGTGTACAATAATTTTAAGGAAGAAGTTGTACAAAAGAAAGCCAAATTCCATCAAAAAATGCTGATGGGAATTGACTATATGAATGTTAACCCCAACAAATGGACAACAGACAAAGAAAAGAACGACCTGATAAAGGAACTCATCAATAATTATTCAATAAAATACAAGGAAATTCTTGGTATTTATAACCGTAAGAAATTTGTAGCTTCTGTTGGCGACGAATTACCCAACGGAATCGTTCAAATGGCAAAAGTGTATGTTGCAAAAAAACGCAAACTGAAAGTTGGGGACAAAATGGCGGGCAGACATGGGAACAAAGGTATCGTAGCCCGAATAGTACGCGACGAAGACATGCCTTTCCTTGCAGATGGAACCCCCGTCGACATAGTGCTGAACCCTCTGGGCGTACCCTCGCGTATGAACCTTGGACAAATTTACGAAACCGTTTTAGGCTGGGCAGGTAAAAAACTGGGAATGAAATTTGCAACCCCTATTTTTGACGGAGCCAGCATACAGCAAATCAATAATTACATGAATGAAGCCGAACTTCCCGACAACGGACAAATATATCTGTACGACGGAGGAACCGGTGAAAGATTTGACCAGCCTGCTACCGTAGGATACATCTATATGATGAAACTGCACCATATGGTTGACGACAAAATGCATGCAAGGTCAATAGGTCCCTATTCGCTGATTACACAACAACCTTTGGGCGGTAAAGCACAATTCGGAGGTCAACGATTCGGCGAAATGGAAGTTTGGGCTCTTGAAGCATTCGGAGCATCAAACATACTTCAGGAAATTCTTACTGTAAAATCAGACGATGTTGTGGGAAGAGCCAAAGCATATGAAGCCATAGTAAAAGGCGAAAATATGCCTATACCTGGTATTCCCGAATCCTTCAACGTTTTGGTTCACGAACTCAGGGGCTTATGCCTTAACATAACTTTTGATTAATGTTGAAGTTGAATGGAAAACATTCCGGTAAAATCAACTTATTTTTATAACAATCAGCATTATACACAATATGGCATTTAAAAAGGAATCATCACCTCTCAACAATTTTTCAAGCATGACTATCAGTCTTGCTTCACCCGAAACCATTCTTAATCGTTCGAGTGGAGAGGTATTAAAACCCGAAACTATAAACTATCGTACATACAAACCCGAACGCGACGGTTTGTTCTGCGAACGCATTTTTGGTCCGGTAAAAGACTGGGAATGCCATTGCGGAAAATACAAACGTATTCGCTATAAGGGTATTGTATGCGACCGTTGCGGCGTAGAAGTTACTGAAAAAAAGGTACGACGCGAACGAATGGGGCACATTCAATTGGTAGTCCCTGTGGCACACATCTGGTTTTTCAGATCTATGCCCAATAAAATCGGTGCTCTGCTCGGTTTGCCCTCCAAAAAAATTGACACTATCATTTACTACGAAAAATACGTGGTAATTAATGCCGGCGTTGCAAAAGATTTTCAGTTAAAATCAGGCGAAAAAGTAGATTACCTATCTTTCCTTTCGGAAGAGGAATATTACGAAGTATTAGACACCCTTCCCAAAGAAAACCAGTACCTCGACGATAATGATCCAACCAAGTTTATCGCCAAAATGGGTGCAGACGCATTGTACGAACTTCTTTCGCGATTAAATTTGGATCAGGTTTCTTTCGAACTCCGCGACAAAGCGAACAAAGAAACATCGCAACAACGCAAACAAGAAGCACTGAAACGCCTCCAGGTGTACGAAGCTTTCCGCGATGCCCAAAAAAGAATAGAAAACCGTCCCGAATGGATGATAGTAAAAGTAGTTCCTGTAATTCCGCCCGAACTCCGTCCTTTGGTTCCCCTTGATGGGGGAAGGTTTGCCACATCCGACCTTAACGACCTTTACCGCAGAGTTATCATCAGAAATAATCGCTTAAAACGTCTCATCGAAATAAAAGCTCCCGATGTAATTATGCGAAACGAAAAACGCATGCTACAGGAAGCCGTTGACTCACTTTTCGATAACTCACGTAAAGCCAGTTCGGTAAAAACCGAATCGAATCGTCCCCTTAAATCGCTTAGCGATAGTCTGAAAGGAAAACAGGGACGTTTTCGCCAAAACCTGTTAGGAAAACGTGTTGACTACTCGGGTCGTTCGGTTATTGTTGTGGGACCTGAACTCAAACTCAACGAATGTGGTCTGCCTAAAGAAATGGCTTCCGAATTGTTTAAGCCTTTTATCATCCGCAAAATGCTGGAACGCGGTATCGTTAAAACCGTAAAGTCGGCAAAGAAAATTGTGGACAGAAAAGACCCCGTCGTTTGGGATATCCTTGAAAATATCCTGAAAGGGCATCCTGTTATGCTTAACCGTGCCCCTACTCTTCACCGGCTGGGGATTCAGTCATTTCAGCCCAAGCTTATCGAAGGAAAAGCCATTCAGTTGCACCCGCTCGTTTGTACGGCTTTTAATGCCGATTTCGACGGCGACCAGATGGCAGTACACGTTCCCTTGGGCAACGCAGCCATCATCGAAGCCCAGATTCTGATGCTTGCCTCGCACAACATTCTTAACCCTGCCAACGGAGCCCCCATTACCGTACCTTCACAAGATATGGTTCTGGGTTTGTATTACATGACAAAAGCCCGCAAATCGGAAGGAAATTTTAAAGTAAAGGGTGAAGGAAATACTTTTTACTCTCCGCAGGAAGTAATTATTGCTTTTAACGAAAAGAAAGTTGACCTGCATGCAGTTATCAATGTCCGCCTGAAAACCATGGAAAATGGTCAGCCCGTTGTGAAAAAAATGGAAACAACTGTTGGCCGTGTACTATTCAACCAGGTTGTACCCGAAAACTACGGATACATCAACCAGATACTTACAAAAAAAGCCCTCCGCGATATCATCGGTGATATTCTGAAAAAAACCGGAACTGATAAAACTGCCAAATTTCTCGACGATATTAAAAACCTTGGATATACCATGGCATTCAAAGGGGGTTTGTCGTTTAATCTTGGAGATGTAATTATTCCCAAAATCAAAGAAGATCTGATTAAGCAGGCAGACAATGAAGTGGATGAAGTTTTGAACAACTATAACATGGGCTTCATCACCAACAACGAAAGATACAACCAGATTATTGACATCTGGACACACACCAATTCGCAGCTCACAACTACCGTGATGCAGCAATTATCCAAAGACCAGCAGGGATTCAATTCAGTGTATATGATGCTTGACTCTGGTGCCCGTGGTTCAAAAGAACAAATCCGGCAGTTGTCGGGTATGCGTGGTTTGATGGCTAAACCTCAGAAGTCTGGCGCTTCTGGAGGTGAAATCATTGAAAATCCTATTCTTTCCAATTTTAAAGAAGGTCTTTCTGTACTTGAGTATTTCATCTCTACGCATGGCGCTCGTAAAGGTCTTGCTGACACCGCTTTAAAAACAGCCGATGCCGGTTATCTCACCCGCCGCCTTGTGGATGTTGCTCAGGATGTCGTCATCACCGAAGAAGACTGCGGAACTCTGCGCGGATTGCTTACTACCGCTTTGAAGAAAAACGAAGAAGAGGTAGAGTCGTTGTACGATAGAATATTGGGACGTACTACCCTGCACGACATTTATCATCCACAAACAGGAAAACTTATTGTGCCCGCAGGAAAAGAACTTACCGAAGACATCTGCGAACAAATACAAAATTCGCCAATTGAAGCCGTTGAAATCCGTTCGGTACTTACCTGTGAATCGAAAAAAGGTGTTTGTGCAAAATGCTATGGTCGCAGCTTAGCTACAGGTCATATGGTTCAAAGAGGTGAAGCAGTAGGTGTTATTGCTGCACAATCCATCGGCGAACCTGGCACTCAGCTCACCCTTCGTACATTCCATGTCGGCGGTGTGGCAGGTGCCAATATAGCCTCATCTTCCCGTATAATAGCCAAATACAATGGCGTTCTTGAAATTGACGAATTGCGTAGCGTAGAATATACCAATGCTGAAGGAAAGACTTACGAAATTGTTCTCGGACGTTCGGCAGAAATGCGGATTGTTGACCAAAATACGGGTATCGTGCTTTCTTCAGGAAACATCCCTTACGGAGCCAACTTGTATTTTACCCATGGAACTCAAATTCACAAAGACGAACTCATCAGCGACTGGGATCCATACAATGCCGTTATCCTCTCCGAAGTAACCGGTAAAATACTCTACGAAAATATTATCGAAGGAGTAACTTACCGCATCGAATCCGACGAACAAACCGGATACCACGAAAAAGTAACCATCGAATCGAGACAAAAAACCAAAAACCCGGGAATTAAAATTTTATCATCCAGCGGTGAAGAAATCAGAGCCTACGATATTCCTGTGGGTGCCCATATTATGGTTGAAGACGGAGATAAAATCCATGCTGGCGAATTACTTGTAAAAATACCACGCGCCGTAGGCAAAGCCGGTGACATCACCGGAGGGCTGCCTCGTGTTACCGAATTATTCGAAGCACGTAACCCCTCCGACCCCGCCGTAGTATCCGAAATAGATGGTGTGGTTTCTTTCTCCAAAAAACTTAAAAGAGGAAACCGCGAAGTAATCATCACTTCCAAAACCGGCGAAGAAAAGAGCTATCTGATAACCACTTCCAAACAGATTCTTGCACAGGAAAATGATTATATAAAAGCCGGAACGCCGCTATCAGAAGGTGCCATGACTCCGGCAGACATCTTAGCCATTAAAGGACCTATGAAAGTACAGGAATACATCGTTAACGAAATCCAAGAAGTGTATCGCTTACAAGGTGTAAAAATCAACGACAAGCATTACGAAGTCATTGTACGGCAAATGATGCGGAAAGTGGAAATAGAAGACCCTGGTGATACTAAATTTCTGGAAGGCGAACTGGTTAATAAAACCGATTTCCAGGAAGAAAATGATGAAATTTTTGGGAAAAAAGTAATAATTAACAGTGGAGATTCAGTAAATTACAAAGCCGGTCAAATCATCAGTGCCCGTAAATTGCGTGATGAAAATTCTCTGCTGAAACGCAGGGATAAAAAACTGGTAGAAGCCCGCGATGCACAGTCAGCCACTGCCCGTCAGGTATTGCAGGGGATAACCCGTGCTTCGTTGCAAACCTACAGCTTTATTTCTGCCGCTTCGTTCCAGGAAACTACCAAAGTTCTTACCCAGGCAGCTATTAATGCCAAACGCGACGATCTGCTGGGTTTGAAAGAAAATGTAATTGTTGGACATAAAATACCGGCAGGAACCGGACTCCGCGAATACGATAACCTTATCGTAGGCTCACGGGAAGAATATGAAACCCTAATGGAATCGAAAAACGACTAAAATCATTATGTTATGAACAAACAGGAAAATCAGATCAATATCGAGTTGAATGAAGAAACGGCAGAAGGAATCTACTCAAACCTTGCCATTATCACCCATTCCAACACAGAGTTCATAGTTGATTTTATCAAGATGATGCCCGGAATTCCAAAAGCGAAGGTAAAATCGAGAATCATTCTTACACCTCAACACGCCAAAAGATTACTTAGGGCGCTAAAGGATAACATTTCTAAGTTTGAGCAAATGCACGGTACCATTAAAGATACCGAAACCGAAGGAATACCTTTTCCCATTACCGGACCCACAGCCCAGGCTTAATAACCTCAGAAAATTCTTAAAAATGGCTTCCCCCAAAAGGAAGCCATTTTTTTTATTTTTTGCAATAAAAAAATATTGCATATGTGTTAATTAAATTTTATTTATCTTTGAATCAATTTTACGTTCATATAAAAAATGTCTTCTTCCCGATGTAAAATTATAAATTTCGAATTTATATATAAATATAATTATAATTAACTAAAATGTTAACTTAAAAATGTCAATCTATGAAGAAACATCTACAATTGTTTGCTATTCTGTTTCTTATCATTTTGTGGGCATTTGCCACTGAGGCATTTGCACAGGAGATGAAGATTACAGGAAAAGTAAAGGATGCTACCGACGGTAGTTCGCTACCGGGAGTAAGCATTCTGATCAAAAACACCACGCGAGGTACGACAACCGACATTGATGGAAGCTATTCTATCACTGCGGGTGCCACATCCACACTGGTATTTTCATTTGTAGGCTACACTCCTCAGGAAGTAGTAGTCGGAGCACAAAAAGTGATTAATATCTTTTTAAAACCTTCCGTTACCGGTTTAGAAGAAATTGTTGTAATCGGCTATGGGCAGGTAAAGAAATCCGATGCTACTGGCTCACTGTCGGTACTCGGTTCGAAAGACTTTAACCGGGGTGCAATCTCCAATCCAATGGAACTCCTGGTAGGAAAAGCCGCAGGTGTTATTATTAATACCAACAATGGAGCTCCGGGCGCTAATTCAACCATTCGCATCAGAGGAGGCTCTTCGCTTAAAGCAAGTAACGACCCATTAATAGTCATTGACGGTGTTCCTTTCAACGATGCTAACATTAGTGGAGTAAGCAACTCATTGAACTTTATCAACCCAAATGATATTGAATCCTTTACAGTGTTAAAAGATGCTTCAGCCACCGCTATCTACGGTTCACGTGCATCTAATGGGGTAATTCTTATCACAACTAAAAAAGGCAAAGTCGGTGCAAAAATGCGTGTCAGCTACAACGGAATCCTGTCATTCGGAACCGTACAGAAAGATGTTGATGTTTTAACCGGGGATGAATACCGTGCCCTTGCACACGAAAAATTAGGCTCAAATAATATTAACGAAACTGCTTTGGCAAGCTTAGGCACAGCAAATACTGACTGGCAGAAAGAAATTTACAGGACAGCAGTTTCGCACGACCACAATATAAGTGTTGGCGGTGCAGTAAAATCTGTACCCTACAGGGTTTCGTTAGGCTACACTGACCAGGAGGGTATTCTGAAAAATACAAGCATGAAACGCAATACTCTTTCTTTCAACCTCGACCCAACATTTTTAAACGGAGATTTAAAAGTGAACGTAGGTGGAAAAGGTATGTACACCAAACAGGATTTCAGCAACGATGGTGCAGTAGGTGCCGCAATTCTTTTCGACCCGACTCAACCGGTTATGAACGGAAATAGCCGCTATGGTGGATATTTTACATGGACAACCACTGGTAGCGGCTATGCCGGACCCAATGCCGAATACAACCAGATGGCTACCTCGAACCCTGTTGCCATGCTCGATTTAACCGACAACAAATCCGACGTTTACAGAGGTAATGGCAACATACAGTTTGATTATAAAGTGCCTTTTATCCCCGATTTGCACGCTAATCTTAATATGGCTATTGACGCATATAAAAGCGACGGACACAACAACGTGGATACCATTGCCGTTTGGACGCGCCGTGAAGGTTTTGGACGACTAAATGATTATAATCAGGAAGGAAATTCAAAAACACTCGACTTTTTATTAAATTATAAAAAAGATTTAGATGCCTTGCAAAGTAAAGTTGAAGCTATGGCTGGTTATTCTTACCAACGTTTCTGGAGAAAAAAATATAATTACCAACACAGTATAGTTGACTTAAAACATCCTCATATTGTTGCCGATAGTATGACTTTTGAGACAGAAAATGTGCTTGTATCATTCTTTGGCAGGATAAATTATTCATTGATGGATAAATATTTGCTTACTGTAACTCTCCGCGATGATGGTTCATCAAGATTTGCCCCGGAAAACCGCTGGGGATTATTCCCATCACTTGCATTGGCATGGAAAATCAAGAACGAAGACTTTCTGAAAGATGTAAAAGCTGTTACCGACCTTAAACTAAGGTTAGGTTGGGGTGTAACTGGTCAGCAAAACATTATCACCGATGATAATAACAAACTTCTTGATTATCCTTATATGGGCACATACACATCATCAGTTGAATCTGCCTGTTATCAGATTGGTTACGAAACTGTTGACGGAGTAATTGACTATACAAAACCCATTTTTGTTACCACACTTCGTCCAAATGCCTACGACCCAAGTATTAAATGGGAATCAACTACCACACAGAATATAGGTCTCGACTTCAGTTTCTACAACGACAGAATTTCCGGTTCGTTGGATTATTACAAACGCGAAACCAAAGACCTTATCAACAGCATTCCCATTCCAAACGGAAGCAATTTCTCAAACTATCTTACAACCAATGTTGGATCACTCGAAAACAAAGGCTTTGAAATTTCACTTAACCTGAAACCCATTGCCAAAAGAGACATGACATGGGACGTTGGTTTCAACTTTACTTATAACGAAAATAAAATAACCAAGTTTCTACGTACAGATGATCCTACTTACAATGGTATCCCTGCAGGCAATATAAATGGAGCTACCGGAAACAATATTCTAATTCAAAGTGTTGATTATCCAACATATTCTTTCTTTGTGCTGCAACAAGTTTACGATGTCAACGGATTCCCAATCGAAGGATTGTACGTTGACCTAAGTGGCGAAGGCGGAAACATTTCAAGTAACCTTGCTAATTTTTACCATTACAAAAAACCAGTACCCGATTACCTGATAGGTTTATCTTCACGTTTCAGCTACAAAAAATTCGACATAGGTTTTTCAGCCCGTATCAACCTAAACAACTATGTTTACAACAATGTAGCTTCACAGACCTTCTACGGCAACATGTATAACAACAACTACTGGCAAAATTTATCATCACAAATTAAGGATACAAAATTTAACAATGCACAGTATTTTTCGGATATTTATATCGAAAATGCCTCTTACTTTAAAATGGATAATATTTCTGCCGGATATAACTTTACAAAAATCATTACCGAAAAACTTCGTGGACGTGTAAGCTTCACAGTTCAGAATGCTTTCACAATAACCAAATACAAAGGCATAGACCCCGAAGTAAATAATGGCAGCGACAAATTGGGTATTGATAACAACTTCTATCCCCGTGCAAGGGTATATATGTTAGGTGTTAATTTAGATTTATAATAATAAAAAGGAATTAAGATTATGAAACGTATAAAAATAATATCATTATTTATAGTTTTATTCGCATTGGTTTCCACATCTTGCATAAACGATTTGGACACCAAACCATTGGATAAAAACACTGTAGTTCCCGATAACCTGCTCGACCGCCCTGGTGCCATCGAACAGGCTTTAGCAAAACTCTATTCTTCTTTTGCCGTTCCCGGGCAAGATGGTGTTAATCTATCAGGAGATATTTCTGGCATTGATAATGGCTTTGGTGTTTACACCCGTGCCCTTTGGATGCTTCAGGAATTACCAACTGACGAAGCCATCTGCGCATGGAACGACCAAACCATTAAAGACTTCCACTGGCAGACATGGTCAGCCACCGACGTTTTCAACATGGCAATGTACAGCCGTATTATTTACACCGTTACCATCTGTAACGAATTTATAAGAAACACCGAAGGAAACGACGACCCTGATGTGATAAAATGCAACTCCGAAGCAAGATTCTTAAGGGCATTGGCTTATTTCCATGCCATTGATATGTACGGAAATCCAGCTTTTGTTACCGAAGCCGACAAGCCCGGAAAATTCTTCCCGAAACAAACCACCCGCGCCGAATTGTTTGCCTACGTTGAAAGCGAGCTTAGAGACATAGCCGACAATAACAAATTAGGAGAACCCAGATTCATGTACGGACGCGCCGATAAAGCCGCCGCCTGGATGCTCCTTGCACGTCTTTACCTTAATGCAGAAGTTTATACCGGAACCCCAAGATGGGCTGATTGTATAACCTATTGCAACCTGGTTAAAAACGCCGGCTACATTCTCGAGCCCGATTACCATGCAAACTTCTGTGCCGACAATAATTTAAGCCGCGAGTTGATTTTTGCAATTAATAACGATGGACAATACACACGTTCGTATGGTGGAACCACTTACATTATTCATGCCGCTACCGGAGGAGGTATCAGCGCTGCTGCTTTAGGTATCGGAAGCGGATGGGGCGGAAACCGTACAACCCCTGAATTTGCCAACATCCTTACTAATAATTATCATCCTCCTCGTTCCGACTCAATGTTCACGCAAGTACCCGATAAAAGAGTTTACCTTCAACTGCTTAACAACTGGGACATTATTAACGTAGGTACTTTCACCGATGGAATAGGAGTAAGGAAATTTTCAAATGTTAACCACGATGGCACAGAAGCTATTCATCCTCATAACGATTTTACCTGCACCGACTTCCCTATTTTCCGCCTTGCTGATGCTTATCTGATGGAAGCCGAAGCCTTACTCCGTTCGGGTGGCGACAGGGGTACTGCACTTAACGACATTAATGCCTTGCGCGAAAGAGCTTATGGCAATATAAACGGAAATATCAACGACAGCCAACTCACCCTCGATTTCATACTCGATGAACGCGGAAGAGAACTTTACTGGGAAGCCGTTCGCCGTACCGATTTAATCCGATATGGCAAATTTACCGGAGATGCTTACTTATGGCAATGGAAAGGAAATTCTTTTTATGGACTTGGTACACCCTCTTACCGTAACCTCTATCCTTTACCCGCATCGGAAGTTTCGGCTAACCCTAACATTCATCAAAATACTGGTTATTAATTTTTAATCTTGGAAAAATGAAAAAAATCTTTTTAATATTCTTCATTATTGCGGGTATTGTTATTTCTTCCTGCAAAAAGGATGAAACAAAGGTTGAATTAACACAATTCATACCCGGAGCGCTTCTTTCTCCCGCTACAAATTCAGAGTTCGTTCTGCTAAAAGCTAATGCGGAAGACACTCTCATGACTTTTAACTGGGACGCAGCTACCTACACTTTCAGCAACGGCGACCCTGCTACCATTGCAGTTAACTATACTATCGAAATGGATACCACTGGTAATAACTTTGCAAATTTTAAAACGGTGTATGCCACCAACGACCTGCAATATCCCATGACAGTAAAAGCAATGAACAATTTCTTGATAATTAAATGGGAAGACCTGCCAAACGTATTATCTACCTACGATTTCAGGGTAAGAGCGTCTTTATCCGAATCTACTTCTGAAGATGTATTTTCCGATGTAATCACGCTTAATTTCACACCATATTCAACGGAAGTAATACTATCACCCATTTACTTACTTGGAAATGCCACAGCAGCAGGCTGGGACAACAACCTTGCTTTGGAAATGACACATATAGGCGAAGCAGGAGAATATGTTATCGTAGCTACCCTATCTGGTGCTGCTGATACTTATATAAAATTTATTACAAGCCTTGGACATTGGGCACCTCAGTGGGGCACCGACGCCACTGGAACTAACGAAGCCGGACCACTTGTTTATCGTCCCGATGAATCAGTTGCCGACCCCTTAGCCATTCCAGCACCAGCTACTAACGGAGATTACAGAATATTAGCCGACACAGCTAATTTAACTTACACTATTACACCTGTTACAGGAGTTTTATACCTACTTGGCGATGCTACTACTGCCGGATGGAACAATGCAACACCACTCGAAATGACAAAAGTAGCTCCGGGTATTTTTGAAATAACTACCACTCTCACTGCAGGCGGAATGAAATTCCTCGAAGTTCCCGGACAATGGGCTCCACAATGGGGCACCGATGCCACTGGAACAAATAGCAGAGGCATACTAATTTACCGTCTCGATGAAACAGTTCCCGACCCAACTAATATACCTTCACCTGGTGCAGGAACCTATACAATCACAGTTAATCTGGCTACCCAAACCTATACTATTACTGCTGTTAAATAATCAGTTATTCGTTTTTTAACAACATAATTAAAAATGATAAAATCAAAAGGGTTGAAATGCTATTGTTTCAACCCTTTTATTTTTTTCTGAAAAAATTATCACTTGACGGAATAAATAGATGGCGACGGTATTATATAACCTGAATTGGAGATAAAACATGTTTTACATCTGACTGATATTAATCCGTCAGGGTTTTAACATCAATAGAAATAAATTTTATTTCTGTGGATTCTCCGTCAGGATATCAATAACTAATGCCCTATAGACAAACTTTTATAAGAAATCAACATGCTATTGACATTGATCGCCAACGGCAAAATGTAACATGCTAAAATATTACAATAATGGTTTGCAACCTTATGCTGAACCCGGGTAAATAAATCAGAGTTTTTTTATTTCTGTTGAAGTTTTAAAAAAAAAATTAAAAAATTGTAATTGTAATTTTAATATTTTTAACTTTGTAAGTTAAAATATACATTTAAATTTAGAATTTAATCATTAACCTTTTAATCAAATGCCTATGAAAAAACTATTACTAAGTATGCTAATTATTGTAGCTGTAGGGCTCTTTAATTATGCAAATGCTCAATTCAATGTTACTTTGAATGTTGATATGCATGGTTCTGGCTTGAACGGAGAAACTATTTATTTTGCCGGTGATTTTGGTGGAATTTATGGCTCATGGGATGAACCAGGAAACAATGCAAATGATGTGTTAACAGATGCTGATGAAGATTCTGTTTATTCAATAACCTTAACTGGTATTGCTGCTGGCAACTATATGTTTAAGTTTTTCATGGGACCTACCTGGAGTACTGGTGAATGGACTGGCGATCCTAACCGTAGATGCTCCATCGCTGCTGATAAAACTTTGGACTTTGTTTGGGCTGATAAACCTTTTGCTATTACTTTAAATGTAGATATGCATGGATCCGGACTTAATGGTGAAACTATCTACATAGCAGGTGACTTTAAAGGCGACAATGGCTCATGGAACGAACCCGGAACAAATGCTTCCAACATCTTAACCGATGCTGATGCCGATTCTATCTATACTATTATTGCTTATATTGGTGCAGGTGATCATCAATTTAAGTTCTTTAAAGGTGAAGGTTGGGATGGCGGCGAATGGACTGGTGATCCTAACAGAACTTTCACTACTATTGAAGCTGACTCTTCTTTAGACTTCGTTTGGGGCGTGAACCCAGAAGGTATCAACGATAATCCTCTTGCTGGTAAAGTAAGTGCTTATCCTGTTCCTTGTAACAATACGTTGTATGTAAATGCAACGATTGATGTTAAGCAAGTTATTCTTTGCAATGCTTACGGACAGCAAATTTCCAGATTAAACAATGTTGCAGCCGGTAAAATTTCTATCAACACCTCTAACCTTGCCGATGGTATGTATTTTATTACTTTCGTAGGGAAGAATGGTGGACAGTTAGTTCAAAAACTTCTTAAGAACTAACGTAACTATCATTTCTGAATAAAAAAGGAGCTCCCTACCGGAAGCTCCTTTTTTATGCTTATGAGTACAATAAACCAAAATTTATTATAAAATACAAGTAATTGGGTCTTTTAGAGTCGGCGTTGGTTCTTTTAGAGTCGGCGTTCCTTCTTTTAGAAGCAATGTTGGGTCTTTTTTATAGAATGTTCCTTCAAAAAGAAGGAACATTGGGTCAGAAAGAGGGAACTTCCCTTCTTTTTGAGGGATCATTCCCTCTTTTAGAACCATTAATTTCTCTAAAAGAAGGAATGATGGCTCTTTTTCATTCAACGCCGACTCTTTTAGAAGCAAACGCATTTCTTTTTCAGGCAAGGCAGACTTTTTAACCATTGAAGCCTGCAAAGAAAGTGAGAAACACCATGCTGTTACTTTACCAGGAGTATTAATGGGAAGAATGTGGCTATAAAAAATAACCTGCCCGTTTTTTCATTTCAACCAGCAGGTTATAAAACCGGAAACATTACCGTTTTTAGTTCTGCAGTACTTCGCCTTCTGTTTTGGCTTTACGACCCGAGAAACGTTCCTTCAGGTCGTCGGAAGCCGGTTTTGCACCCGGAACATTCCGTTTGGCTGCATCCTTTACAGAAGCATAAATTGAAAGCGCAGCGATATAAGCTTCGCTCCCGGCAAGCAGGATGGAATCATCAAGCAATGTATTCATTTCTTCGATGGAATGTATGAAAGTAAGCAGGTATTTTACCGCCTTAACATCTTTCTCCATTTCATCCAGGTTGATGTATGCAGGCACAAGATGCGGATACAAGCGACCGTAATCCAATGCTTTTTCCACAAAGGCAATGGTTTTATCACCCATTTTGGCATAAGCATGCCGTTCTTCGGAGGTAAGGGTTACCAATCCGGCAGGTAACATACTTTTCAGTTTGGCTACTTCCGAAATAAACCCATCCACCTGTTGCTGGGTAATGTCTAACGAAATTCTGTTTTCGCCTTCCATAAGTTTGCATTTAGGTTAGCCTACTGTTTGCAAGCATTTCGGATGTGCTTACCTAAAAACCAGTAGTTTTATGGCTCACTGTTTTTATGCACATCAAATATATGAAATATTACCCGAATTTATTCATTTTGTTGAAAACTTTTTTTACAAAAAGGAAAAATTTATTTCATTCCGGGCGTGCGGCTTCAATTAACAGATAACCCATTTACTTCCGGGTTATTAATCCGGATAAGCCATCCACGGATGTTGTAAAGATAATCGGTTTTTTGCAGAATTATAAATTCCGCTCAGCCGAGGGAATCCCGATTTAACCGGGACCGCTCAGCCGAGGGCTTAGCAGGAAAATACTTATTCCTTAACGATCTTCCACACACTCCGTTTATCTCCTGCTTTAAGCTTCAGGTAGTAGATACCAGAAGGTTGGGCTGTGAGGTTGATAGCCCCGCTCCCGGTACCTGACAGTGGAGAAGCCGATAACAACATACCGGAAGAATTATACAGGGCGCTTTCCACTCTTGTACCTTCCGGCAGGTTGCTGATGGCTACATTTACCTCACCCATGGTAGGGTTAGGCGACACCGTAATGGTAAGCTCTCCTAAGGTTTCCGTTAGCAGCTCCCTCCCTTCGGGAGGGTTGGGGTGGGAGGTTGTTTGTTTTAGTGTTACCACGTTGCGGGTGGTACGGTTGCCACTGGCATCGTAGGCATAGCTGATGGCTTGGGAAAATGCTTGCTGCAAACCAAAAAGAATTATTAAGAGTAATAGAAGGTTGATCTTTTTCATTTTTTATGGGTAGGTTATTGTCCAGTTCATTATTTGCAAGTCTTGTAAGCTTAAATCATAACGCTTTAATACAAGGTAATTCGCTTTTACAGTGTCCCAGGGGGCGGTTTCTAATACATGGGCATCAAAAATAAAAACAGATATGGTATCAACTTTATCATTAAAAAGACCCTTTGAAGGAGCCCCATAATAGTTTTTTTGAATACTATATGCTTCAATTTTATGTATCTGTGGATTATATATAGGATTTGCTACATGATTAAAACTTGTGTCGGGATAATCTATTGTCCATGCAGTATAGATTGGTATATTGGACATATTATTTACACGTAGTTTTAAGTCTTCATTATTGACCTTGTTGCAGGTTGTATTAATTGTTAGCAAACCTAAGATAATTAAATAAATTGGTTTAATAGTTAAATAATTTGATTTCATATAATTATTTTTATTGATTTATTATAGATATGATGCCTCCTCCTAAAAAATCCCCGCTGAGCGGAATTTGCAATTCCGTTCGGAACGTTAGAAAATTTGCAATTTTCTGTTTTCATAATTTATTTTATTGTCGGCAGTAAAGTTGCTAATGGTGGTTATCTGCGGCGACGGGTCCCTGTTTGCTGGTCCGCTTACCGTTTGCACCGCTTGGGGCTTCCCCTGCTGATATGCAAATTCACCTGCTAAAATAGTGTTTTTTATAAAACCAATAGCTGAAATACAATTCCAACGGTATTCCGAGCGGTCCCGATGACTATCGGGACAAATGCAGCTCAGCCCAGGAATTTGCTGTATAGCCTCATTTAATAACCTAAAACAAATTTTAGTTATTCACCTCGTAAACTTATTGCAGAGGGTGTACTGTATATTTGGAGCCAAAATAAAAAACTAATGCAAAGGAACCCAAGATATACAATATCAGCAATATGTTTCCTATAAGCTTCTGTCTTTTACTCTCATCTTTATACTTTTCATAAATCCTGTCTCGATTTCTATATAAAAATAGATAATTTAAACCAAAAGCCAATAATCCCAAAGGGATAGTATAACTGTAAATTTCGCTTTTAGAACTAAATTTCATATTTGCTAATGAATTATGGTTTAAAATAATTTGGATAACAAAAATATTCGCTAAATGACACATACTAATAAAAAGCATAGCATTAGTAGCAGGCATATCGTTTGTGGGTATTCTTTTAAAAGTTTGCCACAATTTATAATATAAATATTTCATTATTAACATGTTTAAAACTAGTGATTAAAACCCCTTATCGGATAAGGTGCCCGGTCCGGGTGTCCGGTAATCATATTCATATAGGCTTTACTTGCCTGATAATTTGCTTGTATAACAAATCCAGGACATCTGCCCACTCCAATAGCTATAACGGTAACTGTTGTATTAAGCCCTGTTTCACCCCAAGATTGTTTTTTAACCCAGACCTGCTTTTAAACAGGCTCAGTTTTTTTGCTCTTTATAGTGGGTATCTCGAACCAAAATAATATACAAGTGCTGCCGATGCAATTATGTATAGTACCAAAGAGGTGTTGCCAATTATACTTTTGCTCTTGCTCTCATCCTTGTATTTCTCATAAAGCTTCTCTCGGTTCTTGTATAGATAAAAATAATTTATTAAATAAAGAACTAAGCCAAGTGAGCATGCAAATAGAATTATTTCATTCTTTGAATTCGGTTCAATATTAAAACTAAAGAAATGATTTACTAAGACTTGGATAGTTGCAATATTTATAAAATGGAGTATGCTAAAAACAATCATAGCATTTGTGGCAGGCATATCGTTTGTGGGTATTTTTTTAAAAGTTTGCCACAATTTATAATATAGATACCTCATTTTCAGTGTTTTTTATTTAGTGATTAAAGCCCCTTACAGGATATGGTGTCCAATCCGGGATTCTGTAATAAAAGTATCGCATAACCTGTTATTCACAATAATCTATCATCAATTACTTTAAAGGCTTTCCTAAGATAAAAAACAGTACCACGCTGAGTACAATGTACAAAAGCAAATAAATTGTCCCTTTACGCCTTTCTTCTTTGGTCTCATTTTCATATCGTTTACATATTTCATTCTGTTTGCCAAAAAGGGTTTTAAATCCTATAAAAAGCAAAATAAAATACAATACTAAACCAAAGGAATAGACAAAATTTTTGCTGATTTCAAAATTAAAAAAATATCTAATTACTGACATGGCCGTTAAAATATTAAACCCCAGTAAAACAAGTAATAATAGTAATGCATTAAATGCCGGTGTATCATTAGATTTCACTCTCTTTAACTGCTGGTAAATTCTGTAATAAAAGTATCGCATGGCTCAATTAATTTTTAATGTAAAGCATTTGTTTGCCAAATAGTTACTTGTTATGCACCAATATATTGCTATTAGTCACAAAATAATTGTGATTGCCTTCTACTTCAATGTTATAAACCGTTTCAGGATGCTTTTCGAGAACAGAACTTGTAACATGTTCTATTGAACCATCTTTTGTTTTTAAGACCATGCCAGGTTGCAAATCCTTTACTTTTACCCAGCCTTTGCCCTCTACATAGAAAGGGTGTTCTGCTGTTACAAATATCCTTTGGTTATCCGTTGTAAGCTCATAAATCTCCTGCGTTTTTCTCTCAAACGACTTTACAACCTTGCTCAGTTCAACTGTATTCTTTTCCATGTTATATGAGTAAACGCTATCCCCGCTGAGCGGAATTTGCAATTCCGTTCGGAACGTTAGAAAATTTGCAATTTTCTGTTTTCATAATTTATTTTATTGTCGGCAGTAAAGCTGCTAATGGTGGTTATCTGCGGCAACGGGTCCATATTTGCCGGTCCACTTACCGTTTGCACCGCATGGGGCTTCCCCTGCTGATATGCAAATTCACCTGCTAAAATAGTGTTTTTTATAAAACCAATAGCTGAAATACAATTCCAACGGTATTCCGAGTGGTCCCGATGACTATCGGGACAAATGCAGCTCAGCCGGGATAGTAATAATTTAATACAGCAAATAAAAAATAATTCTACTGCTGCCATTTTAAAACAATTTGCTCTGTTTTTAAATATATCCGCTTTTTAATATATGTTGTAATTTATACTATAACAGCATAGTATGGCTTAAAAAACAACTGAAATAAGTTATTTTTATAACCGTTTCCTGTATGCTCCGGCTGTATTTCGTTACATAAAATACATTTGCACTTCCCTTTTTACCCCTGTTTTTTGTAATAAAGTATTAATAGGATTTATTAAAAAACTGAATTAAAAAACTATTTTAAGAAAAAAACCAAGAAATGTACATAAAAAAATTTTAAACAAATACTACTCTATTTCCCCATTAACTGTACCACATTCATAGTATCGGAAAAGTTTGCTGCAAATAGTTTTCTCTAACCATCCATATATTAATGTTTCCAAAATGGATTTCAACTGTCGGTTTCCGCCATTCAGCATTTTATTTTATACCCTATGTTTCACTTCTCCTACTTTTGCACAGTAAAATTGTTCACAACCGAACGGTTCGTGCAAGGAAACAGAACAACGTTTCCTGAAAAAAGTTAAACTTATTCCTATGATGTAGATGTTTGCAATTTTGGCACATATTTTGACAAACCCATAAACCATTTTACGCTTCCAAATAACCATAAACCATAATAAACAATGAAAATGATTAAACAAATTATCCTGGTTTTCTGTCTTACAATAGCGGGAACACAAATTGCAAAAGCAGACGGAGACGCGGGTACCGTAAAACGCTATACAATAAGCGGCAATATAAAAGACAAATCCACCGGTGAAGAACTCCTGGGTGCCACTGTGTTTGTGAAAGGATTACAATCAGGTGCAGTTACCAATTTGTACGGATTTTATTCTCTTAGCCTGCAACCCGGAATTTACACCCTGATGTATTCTTATGTCGGGTACAACACGATTGAAAAAGAAGTCAAACTTTCGGCAGATGTTACCTTTAACATTGAACTTGAAACCAAACAGGAAGTATTGCAGGAAGCCGTAATCACCGGGGTAAAAAAGAACGAAAATATTACCAAAACCGAAATGAGCGTCATGAAGATGGATGTGAAAACCATCAGTAAAATTCCTGCACTGATGGGTGAGGTTGACATTATCAAAGCCATACAATTGCTCCCCGGCGTACAATCCACCAGCGAAGGCTCTTCGGGTTTCAGTGTGCGAGGCGGCAGCCCCGACCAGAACCTTATCATTCTGGACGAAGCCACAGTGTACAATGCTTCACACCTGATGGGTTTCTTTTCGGTATTTAACAACGATGCTATCAAAGATGTGCAGATATACAAAGGTGACATTCCGGCTTCGAGCGGAGGAAGACTTTCGTCGCTGCTTGATATTCGTATGAAAGAAGGTAACTCAAAGAATTATTCAGCTACCGGAGGCATCGGGACTATTTCGAGCCGCTTAACGCTGGAAGGTCCGGTAATAACCGACCGTTCGTCATTTATCGTTTCGGGAAGAAGAACCTATGCCGACATGTTTCTGCCACTTTCATCCGACAAAGGATTACGCGACAATAAACTGTATTTCTATGATTTTAATGCCAAAATAAACCACCGCATCAACGATAACAACCGTTTATTTGCTTCAGGGTATTTCGGAAGAGATGTTTTTAAAAACAATGGTTTTGAAATGTCGAATGGAAATAAAACCGCTACCCTGCGCTGGAACCATCTTTTCTCTAAAAAATTATTCTCAAACTTTACCATGCTGTACAGCAAATACGACTATAAACTGGGAACTGCTTCGGGTACAGCCGACGCATTCGAATGGATTTCAAATCTTGAAGATCTGAGTGCAAAAGGCGACTTCAGCTATTACATCAACCCCAAAAACACCTTGAAATTCGGTGCTTCGGCTACTTATCACACCTTCGATCTCGGAAAAGCCGTTGGAAAGGGCGAAGAAAGCTCGATTACCGATTACCTAATCCCGAAAAGTTATGCTTCGGAATATGCGGTGTATGTCGGCGACGAGCAAACCCTGTTCGGCTGCCTGACCATGAAATACGGTTTACGATATTCCGTTTTTGAAGATGTGGGACATGCAACCTATTACGTTTACGACAAAACCAATTTCAAAGAATACACCGTTACAGACACCATTCACCAATCAGGAAACGGAGCCTACAAAACCTATGGAGGATTGGAACCCCGTTTAGGACTTACACTTACTCTGAATGAAGTGTCTTCGGTAAAAGCCAGCTATTCGCGTACACGCCAATACATTCATCTGGCTCAAAATTCCACTTCCGGTACCCCTCTCGACCTTTGGTATCCGTCTTCACCCAATGTAAAACCCCAGCTTGCCGACCAGTATGCCATAGGATACTTCAGAAACTTTAAAGACAATATGTTTGAAACCTCTGCGGAAGTATATTATAAAAACATGGAACATTCCATTGACTTTCGCGACCATGCCGACCTGCTACTTAACCGCGCAATGGAAGGCGAACTCAGAGTTGGTAACAGTTGGTCATATGGTGTGGAATTCTTAGTTAAAAAAAACGAAGGCAAACTCAATGGTTGGGTTAGCTATACTCTTTCAAAATCGGAAAGAAAAATTAAAGAAATCAATGAGGGCAAAATTTATCCTTCGTCGTACGACAAGCCCCATAACATTAATATAGTTTTAAATTACGAACTTAGCAAAAGGGTTTACGTTTCAGCTAACTGGATATATGCAACAGGAGCTCCGTTTACTCCCCCGATAGCAAGGGCAAACATTGGCGGAAAAATAGTTCCTATTTACGCCGAACGCAATAGTAAACGTATGCCCGATTATCATCGCCTCGACCTTTCGCTTACACTGAAAGGAAAAGAAAAACCCAACAAAAAATGGCATAGCGACCTGAATTTCTCTCTATATAATGCTTACGGAAGAAAAAATGCCTGGGCAATAAATTTCGTACAGAATGAAGATAACCCTAACGAAACGTATGCCGAAAAAATTTACCTCTTCTCAGTAATACCTTCCGTAACTTATAACTTCCATTTTTAACAGCAAAAACCGACAACAAACATGAAAAAATTAACATTTATCATAGCAGGACTTGCACTGATGACAGCCTGCACCGAAAAAGTTCATATTGATCTAGGAAAAGACACCGAACGCTTAGTCGTTGAAGGTATAATCACTAACGACACCATGGCACATACCATAAAACTTACCACAACTACCGAATACTATTACGACCAGCCCGCACCAACAGTAAGCGGAGCCATAGTAATCCTCAGCGATGGCATTACTACCGATACCCTGAAAGAAAATACAACCGGAAGCGGCATTTACCAAACCCGCACCGACTATTACGGAGTAGCCGGAAGAACTTATACTCTTAACATAGTTCTGCAGCAACCTATTGATGGACACAAAGAATACACATCAACCTGCGAAATGAAACAGGTTCCCGCTGCTGATTCCATCCAGATGGAATACAAAAAGAATTATTACGGCGACTTGGATTTCTGGGTGTTAAAAACTTATTTCCAGGAACCTCCTGAAGAAAATTTTTATATGTTTCAGTTCAAGAAAAACGGGGTCATGCAAACTGATACTATCAGTGAATATGCAATTTCCGACGACAGATTTTTCAACAGCACTTACCTCGACGGGGTTGGCATTTTCTGGCTGGGGCAGGATAAAGATTTTGATTATTACTATCCCGTTCAGCCCGGTGATACCATTACCCTAATAACGGCAGGAATTACAGATGAATATTATCATTTTATAATGGATGTAATGCTCGAAACCGGAATGCAGACGCCTATGTTCAGTGGTCCCCCAGCTAATGTTAAGGGAAATATCAATAACGGAGCCATAGGATTTTTCGCCGCATATACCCGTAACGAAGTTACCACCATAGCCCGGTAATCCTTTCCGGAAAGTAAAAAATCGTGCAGTTATTATGTTGCACGGTTTTTTTATGCCATCTACTACCAAATTCTGTCGAGTCTTTTTAGGACGATACACTTTAAGGTAGTTATTGAATGGGTAGGGTCAAGGGAAAAGAAGTTATCTGAGGAAGAAATTCTGTTGTTTGATATAAAAGTTCAGCTATTTTAATTTGATATTAAAATGATTATCTGAGTGGTTTTTTGGACCCCACCCCATCCCTCCCCTCGTGAGGGGAGGGCGCTATAAATCTAAATTGCAGGTAGTTATTTGATGGGTAGGGTCAGAGGAAATGAAGTTATCTGAGGGAGAAATTCTGTTGTTTGATATAAAAGTTCAGCTATTTTAATTTGATATATAAATAGTTATCTGAGTAGTTTTTTTGGACCCCACCCCATCCCTCCCCTCGTGAGGGGATGGCACTATAAACCTAAATTGCAGGTAGTTATTTGATGGGTAGGGTCAGAGGAAAAGAAGTTATCTGAGGGAGAAATTCTGTTGTTTGATATAAAAGTTCAGCTATTTTAATTTGATATATAAACAGTTATCTGAGTAGTTTTTTTGGACCCCACCCCATCCCTCCCCTCGTGAGGGGAGGGCGCTATAAATCTAAATTGCAGGTAGTTATTGGATGGGTAGGGTCAAGGGAAAAGAAGTTATCTGAGGAAGCGATTCAGACATCTGAGAAAGAAGTTCAGTTGTCTGAGTAGTTTTCTCGGAACATAGCGGTCCCGATAGTCATCGGGATGTATTTCCACAATTATATTTAAATAAAAATATACCAACAGCTCATCAAATAAAAGATTAATATGCTGCTCAGAACATAAAAGAATTTCTAATTCCGCAAAACAAATATAATCTGATATATAGTAGTTAAAACAAAAAGGGGCAAATGGCAAGGATAAAACAGGTGAATTGAATTTTGTCCGGCAGCAAAAAGGAATAAAACAAAATATGTTACTACCTTTGCGCACCAAAGCGGATGTGTCGTAATTGGTAGCCGAGCCAGACTTAGGATCTGGTGCCGAGAGGCGTGGGGGTTCGAGTCCCCCTATCCGCACAAAGTAAATAAAAAGCTGCATAGGCTGGAAACGTGGCATGGAAATTACCTACCTTTTTGAGGGACGAAGTCCACGAAATCATCCGCAAGCCAGTAGAAGACTACCGCAGAAAGTTTGAAAATTTGGAATCTATTTTGTCGGAGGTATAATTTTCACAACTGCGAAGCGTTAAATTTTATATTTTCGTTCCCAAAATTCCTTGCATGAATAAAATCATCCTGCTGGTACTGTTTTTATGGAATACCCTTTGCGTTTTTTCGCAAACCCCACAACTTCCCGATAGGATAAACGCCTGTAATAATGAAGCGGTTATGCTTGATGCAGGGGAAGATTTTGCATCCTACCTCTGGAATACCGGCGATACCACACAAACCATCACCGTAAAAGAACAGGGTAAATATACGGTTACAGTAACCGATACCTTAGGCATTGTAAGTAAAGATTCGTGCATAGTACATTATCTTATATTTGAAATTATACCCAAAAATCCTGTTATTTACTGCCCCGGCAATATCACCCTGAGAGTAATACCCGACACTCTGGACTGTATATGGATGCCACTGGGCATTACCAACGATACCGTTAACGTTAGTCCAAACCGTACCACACAATACCGGGTTACGGTTTCAGACGGTAACAACTTTACTTGTACCGACACAGTTACAGTAAAAGTAATTCCCCCTTTTTCTGTTATCCTCGAACAAATTAGTAAAGGCTGTTTTACCCCCCCCGACAGTACCTGCGACGGAGGCTTTAAAGCAGTTATAAAAGGCGGTATGCCGCCTTACACAATACTATGGGATGGTGCAGAAGTAGCCTGGGATACTATTGCCGTTAATTTGTGTGCAGGCAATCATAATTTCTCTGTTACCGATGCCTCCCTCTGCGGCTTCGACACCACTTTTTACGTTGATTCGTACAAAGCTTTGAATGCTACTATTAAGGCTGACCCGGAAAAGGTTTATTTACAAAATCCGACTATACAATTTTCCTTTGAAATTGAAGAAAATGCATCAGAATTATACGACTGGGAATGGTATTTTGGTGATGGCAGTCCGGTATCAAAAGAAAGTTCTCCTATACATGTTTATTCAGGAATCAAAAAATATTACGACCCAAATAATCAATCTTATACCGATACCTTGCACTTAGTAAGGCAGATTGAAGGTTGCCAATGTGACACAAATATCATTTATACAATTCCCATTGAAGAAATCAAATTCGAGCTTCCAAATGTCATGACTCCCAATAGTGATGGCGCCAACGATGTTTTCAGGATAGATAGTATGATTTATTATTATAAACAAGTAGAACTCGTCATTTTCAACCGTTGGGGCAAAAAAGTGTATGAATCATCAAAATACAACAACGATTTCAACGGTGGTGGTTTAGATAACGGTGTTTATTTTCTTATTTTACGCTGCCATGGTTATTTCCGCGATGATGTTTTTAAAGGTTCGCTTACCATCATCAGAAACTAATAACCTGATTTTGAAATATATTTTACCTCGAACTCAGGTTAACAATTAAAGTGCATTTTCTGCACTTCCAGGTTTTCCACAGTTAGCAACTCTTTTTCTAAGCGCTGTCGTTCATCGGGATCCCCGATAAGTTCGAGAATGATAAGTCCGCAGGAGCTACAGTATTCTTCCGAAATATCGTGCATACCCAGCCGGGTTTTAATGGAGCATCCGTATCGTGTAAGGATGTCTTGTACTTTTGTGGCATCCTTTACCCTGTCGGAAATATGAATGCCGATTATTGTTATTTCTTTCATTGCATTAATGATTAAAAACCATTTTTTGTACTTCAATACCCCGGACTTCGGATAATGCCTTTTCAAAGCGTACACATTCTTCCGCATTGCCGCCCAAATGCAAAATTATTATTCCTGTCCGGCTACAGGTGTTTTCACTCAATTCGTGAAAACCCAGCCGCGATTGGATAACATGGGCATATTGGGTCAGTAACACCTGCGTTTGTCCGGCTTCTTTAATGCGGTCGGTAATTAAAAGGCCTATTATTCTTGTTTCCTTCATAAAAATTATTTTTTACCTGGTATCCTTTATTAAAAAAATTTAGAAATACAAATCTCGTTCCCCTTGTTTAATTTTTTCAATCCGGTTACGAATTTCCTGCACATCCTGATGATGTTTTTCAAGGTCAGCCAGGTTATCTTCAATAAGTTTCCAGCCTTTGCTGCGTAAGTTTTCTGAAGCATAATCCACCAGGTATTCCGTCAGGGTAAGGATAGCATTTGGTGAGCAATATTTTTTGATAAATCCAGGAACTGAAAATTCCATAAAATGTTCGCCGGTACGTCCCAAGCGGTAACAAGCCGTACAAAATGAAGGGATATAACCCTGATCGAGGAGTTCATCAATAATTTCATTAAGCGGACGGTCGTCGTTAATCTGAAATTGTTCACGGTGAAGGTTCTGATTTTTATGTTCATCTTCGGCGTAAGCTCCAATTTCAAGTTTTGTGCCACCGTCTATCTGCGAAACTCCAAATTGCATAATTTCCTTGCGAAGTTTTGCCGGTTCACGTGCGGTTAAAATCATACCGGTGTAAGGAACTGCCAGACGAAGTATTGCTACCAATTTGGCAAAATCTTTATCCGAAACATGGTATTCGTCCTTAAGTTGCAGATTTGACGCATCTTTTATACGGGGAAATGAAATAGTGTGCGGACCCACATTATAACAAGTTTCAAAATGATTGGTATGACGCACCAACCCCATTACTTCGAAACGCCAGTCGTAAAGGTTGAATAATGCTCCTATGCCAACATCATCAATTCCGGCTTCCTGGGCGCGGTCGAGAGAGGTTAACCTCCATTCAAAATCTTTTTTAATGCCTCCAAGATGGTAGCGTTTATAAATTTCGGGATGATATGTTTCCTGAAAAATCTGGTAAGTTCCGATTTTGGCAGATTTTACCTTCCGGAAACCTTCAATATCCAATGGTGCAGCATTGATGTTTACGCGGCGAATTTCCCCGTTTCCCTTTTTAACTCCATAAACCACATCCACTGTGTGGGCAATGTATTCAGGCGAATATTCGGGATGTTCCCCGTAAACCAAAATAAGCCGTTTTTGCCCGGTATCCTCTAAATTTTCAACAGTTTTTATCAACTCCTGGTCGGTTAGCGTCCGTCGTATCTGGTCTTTGTTCGAAGTTCGGAATCCACAATACTGGCAATTATTAATGCATTTATTTCCGATGTAAAGCGGAGCAAACAGCACTATACGGTTGCCATAAATACGTTTTTTAAGCTCACGGGCTCCTTCTTTTATTTGCTCAACCAGTTCGGGCTCTGTTGCATTTATAAGGACAGCAGTTTCTTCGAGAGTTAACCGTTTTTTATCAAGCGATTTGGCAATAACATCGGCTACTCTGAACTTATCTGATTTAGTATTATTTATATAATCCCAAATTTCGTCCGGGTCAATAAAGTTTTTCATTCGTTGGTCGGGAATCCGGCATTTTTCAGGCGTAAAAATCATCGTACTTTCTCCTGTTTCGTTTCAATTAATGACACAAAATTAACATTAATACCCGCGTATTGTTGCTAATTATAGGAAATAATTTTTAAAAAGATTACTTTTGCAACGTTTAAAAAGCGGAAGTAGTTCAGCGGTAGAATATCGGCTTCCCAAGCCGAGGGTCGCGGGTTCGAATCCCGTTTTCCGCTCATTTTTGTTTGTAATATTGTTGGATATGAAGAACCTATTTATCAAGATTCAACTCATAATAGTTGCTTTTCTGGGCTTTGCTTTCCTCAACTCATGCAATCCCTCGCAACAAAAGAAAGAAAAACTTACACAAATAGGTATAAAGGATACCGTGTGGGGGCAAACTACAGATGGGAAGCAGGTACATTTATTTACGCTGCAAAATGCAAAAGGTATGGTTGTAAAAATTACCGATTTCGGTGGGATTGTAACCTCCATACTTGCTCCGGACAAAGATGGAAAATTTGACGATGTAGTATTGGGCTTCGACAGCCTTGCTCCCTATTTTATTAATAATCCGCATTTTGGTGGAATAATAGGCAGATACGCCAACCGCATCGGCAATGCAACTTTTATTCTTGATGGGAAAAAATACCGGCTTGTAGCCAACGATGGGAAAAACACTCTTCACGGCGGGGTAGTGGGATTTGATAAAAAACTTTGGTCTGCCGAAAAATTTAGTGATTCAACTAAAGTAGGCATTCATTTATCGTTGCTTAGCCCTGACGGTGACCAAGGTTTCCCTGGTAACCTGAAGGTAACTGTTACTTACACACTCACAAATGCAAACGAATTAAAAATTGACTACGAAGCCACAACCGACAAAGCTACCCCTATCAACCTTACTCACCACAGTTATTTTAACCTTGCCGGAGCAGGAAACGGTAATATCCTCGCTCAGTCTGTAATGATTAATGCCGAAGAATATGTTCCTGTTAATTCAAGCCTTATCCCTACGGGAGAAATGAAAACCATCCGTGGTACCGATATGAATTTTTTAAATGCCCATCCTATTGGCGAACGCATTAACAATATACCGGGTGTACCAGGCGGATACGACCATACATATGTAATCAGGCATAAAAAAGGCGACCTGAATTTGGCTGCCACTGCTTATGATTTTGTTAATAAACGGTTTTTAGAAATTCTCACTACCGAACCTGGAGTACAATTTTATACAGGAAACTTTCTCGATGGAACATTAACGGGAAAAGGAAGTAAAGTGTATAATAAATATTATGGTTTTTGTTTCGAAACACAGCACTTTCCTGATTCGCCTAACCAACCTGATTTTCCGAGTACCATTTTGAAACCGGGCGAAATCTTCACCTCACATACGGTTTACCAGTTTTCGGTAAGATAAAAAATATCCTTATAGGACACTTTTTTAGTCTAAAGAAATTCAAATAATATTCTTCCAGAAGTTATAAAAGCAGTAGCGGGAAACATCTCTTTCCGAGGTGTTTCCCGCTTACCGTTTACTAACCGTAGTTACTAAATGGTTTCAAGCTACTGTTATTCCGACTGACTGCAACGTTTTCTCTCTTTCGGGAGGTAATTGTTTGTCCCAGGGTGCCTGTGGAATAGCCACTTCCGTGAAAGCAGATATTTTCCCCTTTTTCCCCTATCCTTCTACTTATTTCAGGTCAGAATTGTTTTTCAACTTTCCTTTCCTTCTTCGGGTGCATTATTGCAAGAACTTTTACAAGCTGTTGTTTTCTACCCCCTACTTCAGTTTCGGATTCGCCTTTTATCTCTTGCTTGATGATATAAAATTACAAAATATAATTAGTATAAATCAAGTTTTTAACCTTATAAATATCCACAATTTGCCAACAGGGTTTATCAACAGTTGTTTATATCTTTCTTGAAAAATATTTTTTTAATTTAATGTATTACAATTTGTTATATAATTACAAATCGTCTTGACAAAATGATATCCCCATAGATATTTGTTATCAATCGGGTAAGTATTGCAACAGTAGCTTTCCTTTTTTGATCCGAAGAAGTTTACACCTGATCTTTTTCCCCTGAAAACTCTGGAAAGTTGCAGGATTTTCGACGGAAAATTCCCCTTCAAAACCCAATGTATCTTTTACAATGGCATAGTTTTCCGGTTTCCCTGTTTTTTTGTGTATGCGCTGTGCTGTTTCAATAAAAAGGAAATAATATATTTTGCCTTCGCGATAAAAAGGGTGTTGTGGCTCGAGGAAAATTTTTCCGGTACAATTTATTTTATCTACCCGGCAACGCAGAGTTTGTCCCATTGTAAAATCATATTTTTTATAATAGCAGGAGGGTACGAGATGCCGCATATCCGTGGGGTCCTCCAATACAAAATATTCTGAATTATCAGCAAGCAAAATGGTATCTTTCAAGAGAAAGAAGTACCATTTTCCTACCTTTAGTTTTTTCCTCCGGAAAATTAACGACATCCAACGCATCTGTGCATAATAAAGAAGCGCTCAAAAGTAAAAAAAACATTTAAAACGCAACAACCCGCTTACCTGAATTAAGTAAGTGCACGGGTAACCATTTCTGCAGCTTCCTGTAAAAGTGTAGCAGAAAAAACTTTTAGATCTGACTGTTCAATAAGCTGCCGGGCTTCCACAGCATTGGTACCTTGCAATCTTACAATGATTGGAATTTTAATATCGCCAATATTTTTATAGGCATCAATAATTCCTTGTGCAACACGGTCACAACGTACAATGCCCCCAAAAATATTTACTAAGATTACTTTTACATTCGGGTCTTTTAAAATAATACGGAAAGCCTGTTCAACCCGGGCGGCATTTGCAGTACCTCCTACATCCAGAAAATTGGCGGGTTCGCCTCCATAAAGTTTAATGATATCCATGGTTGCCATCGCCAAACCGGCACCATTTACCATACAACCCACATTTCCGTTCAGTTTTACATAATTGAGATGATTCTGGGTAGCTTCCACTTCTATAATATCTTCTTCACGAATATCGCGCATACTGGCATACTCAGGATGACGAAATAAAGCATTGTTGTCGAGGCGTATTTTGGCATCGGCAGCTATAATGTTATTGTCAGATGTTTTTACCATTGGGTTGATTTCAAGTAAAGTAGCATCAGAATTGCGATAAGCATTGTATAAAGCCCTGATAAACCGCAACATTTTCGTATACGCTTTTCCTGTAAGCTGAAGATTGCAGGCAATCTTACGGCACTGGTACTCCTGTAAACCTACGCAGCGTTCTATTTCTTCAATAAAAATTCTATCTGGTCTTTTTTCAGCCACTTCTTCAATATCCATCCCTCCTTCGGGCGAATACATAATCATGGTTTTATTAGTATTGCGGTTGAGCAGGATGCTTAGGTAAAACTCTTGTGTTTCAAATTCACCGGGGTAATAAATATTCTGTTCTACGAGCACCTGGTTTACCAACTTGCCTTCGGTACTGGTTTGTGGTGTAACCAGATGCATTCCGATGATTTGATTGGCTTTTTCACGTACGTCCTCAAGTGATTTGGCAATTTTTACGCCACCTCCCTTGCCACGTCCTCCGGCATGTATCTGAGCTTTTATCGCCCAACGGTCAGAATCGGTAAGCAACTGGATAACTTCGGCTGCTTTCACTGCTTTTTCAGGGGTTTCTGCAACCATTCCTTCGGGTACGGTAACCCCAAAACTTTTTAAAATTTGCTTTGCCTGGTACTCATGGAGGTTCATGGCATTATTTTTTTGAGTGAGATGATTAATTTGTACCAAAAATAAATAAAAATCATATTGGATATAAACAAAAATATAATTGTCAATACGAAGAATTTGTTCATTTTGTATCTTTGTAAAAAAGGAAATTCATGCGGATAGAATTAATAAAGACAGATATTACCCTGTTGCAGGCTGATGTCATAATAAATGCGGCTATTTGAGTTTGCTGGAAGATTGAGGTGTGGATGGTACTATCCACCGCAGCATTGGTTGAGGAATGCAAAATGCTGCACGGTTGCCCCGTAGGGGAAAGATTATCGTTTACCGGCTCGTTATCGGCAAGCATAAACCGTTCCGAAGATAACTACTACTTAAAAATAGACTTTAAAAAGTTTCAAGTTTTATTGCTTTTTATATCTTTGCAAGCACTAAAACAATTGGATGTTTACCTTTAATTCGGATATTGTTCTGTAAACAATCTGTACTTTTTGTGTAGATTGTATCTTTGTTTGTTCTCGGATAATCCTTTTCGAGAACAGTTTTCTATTAAATTAATTTAAGTTTTAATCTGCGTACAATGATGAAAGCATTGTGATGCTTTTCATGTATGCAACAAAATAAAAGAAAATGAACAACAAAAAACAAACAATTCACGACTTTGACTTGAATATTATTTATGATTTTTTTTCAAAAACAGAACGTCAAGGTCCCGGAAGTCCCGGAGAAACGCTTAAAGCATTGGGTTTTATAGGCGGTCTTACCGAAAAGTCCAAAATTGCCGATATTGGTTGTGGAACAGGTGGTCAAACAATAGTATTAGGAGAAAACACACCGTGTGAAATTATCGGTGTTGATGCTTGGCCCGATTTTATAAATCAATTCAACCAAAATGCCCAAATCAAAAATCTTCAAGATAGAGTGAAAGGCATTGTCGGCAATATGGAAAATCTTCCGTTTCAAGAGGGTGAATTTGACTTGATTTGGTCGGAAGGAGCGATTTATAACATTGGATTTGAGCGTGGACTGAACGAGTGGCGAAAATTTCTGAAACAGGGCGGATATATCGCAGTTACGGAAAACACTTGGTTTACCGAAGAGCGACCTGTCGAAATTCAGGATTTTTGGCAAAAAGCCTATCCTGAAATAGATACTATCCCGAATAAGGTTGCTCAAATGCAAAAAGCAGGTTATCTTCCAGTTGCCACATATATCTTGCCCGAAACTATTTGGACAGACTATTATACTTGGCAAACCTTGAGACGAAAATCCTTTCTGAAAAAATATAACGGCAACAAAGCCATAGAAGAATTTGTCGCTTCCATGCGATATGAGGCAGAGTTATATTACAAATATAAAGCATATTATGGCTATATGTTTTATATCGGGAAGAAGATTTAAAGTATGATGAAATCAGCCGTAAATATGCGGTTTGATTAAAATGTGAAATTGAAAATTCCTTTCGTGTGTGAGCTTTTACGCACGAAAGGTTTTTTAGCTAATTTTGAGAAATGACAATTGGAAAAATGCCAGCCAAGCGGTATATTATTCATACAGCAGGTCGGGTATGAAGGGGAGAAAACCATAACGAAAAAATGCTGTTAGCTTCGTACCATAAGACCATTACAAAAACCTTTTCAGGCTTCGACGATATTTAGTCCGACAACTGATTAATAGTAGGTTGTCATTTTGAGTGTAGTCAAAAAATAAATAAAACACAATTTTTATAACAGTCTCATTACCAACAATCTCTCCTGTCCGGCAACATTTGTATTTTTTATAAATAAAAATTTTTATCGAAAATTTTATTATATTTGTCTGCAAATAGAACGATTAGCGGGATATAGAGTCTCTTCCAGAATTCTATGCAGAAGCAGGTATGTCTGAGTAGCCAGAAAAAAAATTCATAGCTAACGTAAGTACGTCATGATTGTTACAAAGGAAATCCATGTAAGCGGGATGCAATGTACCGGTTGCGTAACAATTATTGAGGAGGCGTTATATCAAATTGACGGCATCCTTTTCGCTAAAGCAGATTATGATAAAGCTACCGTAGAGGTTAGCTTTGATGCTGACAAAACCGGTTGGGACGCTATTCAGCAAGCCTGTGCCGCCAAGGGATACACTTTGGAAATATTCCCGGTATCCAACTTTCAAAAAAAGATAAAAATAATCCTTTCGTTATTGGCTCTGGCGGGCTTGTTTGCCGTGATTATGCTTGCCCGTAAATTCGGGACGCGGTTAAGTTTGCCTGAAATTAATTCGCAAACCGGCAACGGAATGATATTCCTGGTGGGTTTGCTTACCGGATTGCATTGTGTGGGCATGTGTGGAAGCTTTATTATAGGCTATACTGCGAGGGATGCCGGACAGAGCCGGTCAGTCATTGGTTCGCATATATGGTACGGTGCCGGAAAAACTTTATCGTATGCCATGTTGGGTGCAATATTTGGCTTTGCAGGCTCGTTTTTCCATATTACCCCTTTGATTAGCGGAATAAGTATCGGCCTTGCCGGCGCTTTTTTGATACTGTACGGGCTGAATATGCTCCATGTTTTTTCAATAGTAAAAGCCATTCGTATCAGACAGCCTTTAGCAATGGCAAGTTACGCTACAAAAACAAGGCGGAAATCCAAAAGCCCATTCTTTATCGGCTTTTTCTCCGGTTTTATTCTGGGTTGCGGACCGTTACAGGTGATGTATGTGATGGCAGCCGGCAACGGAGATGCACTGGAAGGCGCAAAATTTTTAACTTTATTTGGTTTGGGTACATTACCCGCTTTGTTTTGCTTTGGCTTGCTTACGCGGATGCTCACCCTTACCATGACGCGCCGTTTTGTTCAGGCATCGGGTATAATTCTGATTGTTTTAGGTTCGATGATGCTTAACAAAGGCGTACTGAAAACCAGGTCTGGTGACGAGGCGAAGAAAAGTTGTTGTCATGAACAGGTTGATGAAAAACAGTAAACAAAAGGAACATGTGGGATGTTTGTTATTCAGTAGATAAACAAAGATTGATAGCAGAAAAGATGAGGAGATAAGATGAACAACATAAAAACCATTACCGTGCCGGTTACAGGGATGTCGTGCAGCAATTGTGCCTTGACCGTGGAAACGAATGTGCGCAAACAGCCCGGTGTTGCAGAAGCCAACGTGGACTTTGCCGGCGAAAAGCTGACTGTGGCTTTCGACACGGCGCAGCTCAGCGAAAAAGACATCATTGCCAGCGTAAAACAGGTGGGCTATGGCGTTGCAACCGGCAAAACGGAACTGCCCATCACCGGAATGCAGGATCATACCGATGCCTTAAAATTAGAGAAAATACTCGTTAAACAGAATGGCGTACTTTCCGCAAGGGTTGCCTATGGAACCGAACGGGCTACGCTGGAATACATTCCCGGAATGACAAGCATAGCCGAGCTTGCTGCTGTCATCCGCAAAGCAGGTTTTGATATTGTGCAGGCAGGCGAAACCGAAGAAATGGAAGACGTGGAAGCCAAAGTACGTGCTTCAGAACTTCGCAAACAAAAGCAGCTTTTGTGGATTGGACTTATATTTACCGTTCCATTGATCATCTTCAGCATGTCGCGCGATTTTGGTATCATTGGTTTCCAGCACGATTTGTATGCCATGCTTTTTGCGGCGACGGTAGTACAGTTTGTTGTCGGCTGGCAGTTTTACGTGGGCGCTTACAAAAGTCTTCGTTTTGGAAGTGCCAACATGGATGTGCTGATTATGTTGGGTTCATCGGTTGCTTATTTTTCCAGCCTTTGCGTTACGCTTGGGATTATTAACAGTCCCAATGTGTATTTTGAAACCGGGGCAGCCATCATCACCCTGATCAGGCTTGGTAAATACTTGGAAACACGTGCCAAGGGCAAAACATCGCAGGCATTAAAAGCTTTGATGGGATTACGTGCCCGGACGGCAACGGTAATTCGCGATGGCGTGGAAAAAGAAATCAGCATCGAACAGGTGGAGGTTGGCGATACCGTTGTCGTACGACCCGGCGAAAAAGTTCCGGTGGACGGGATTATCAGCGAAGGACGGTCGGCATTTGAAGAATCCATGATCACCGGCGAGTCCATGCCCGTGATCAAAGGTCCCGGCGATGAGGTGATAGGGGCAACCATCAACCGCGAAGGGTTAATAAAATTTGAAGCGGCAAAGGTTGGAAAAAACACTACGCTTTCGCAGATCATACGGCTTGTGCAGGAAGCACAGGGGAGTAAAGCTCCTATCCAGAAACTCACCGATGAGATCGGGAAGTATTTCGTCCCCATCATCATCGGCATTGCCTTGTTTACCTTTCTTGGCTGGGTGTTTGTTGCCCAGATCGACTGGACCGGGGCGATGATGAATGCCATTGCCGTGCTCGTTATTGCCTGCCCCTGTGCCATCGGACTGGCGACGCCTACAGCCATCATGGTAGGAACTTCCAAAGGAGCCGAAAATGGTATTCTTTTCAAAAACAGCGAGACGCTGGAACGTGCCGGCAAGGTAAACATCGTTGTGCTCGATAAAACCGGAACCATCACCCGCGGCGAACCTTCGGTAACAGATATTATTCCTTTTCAAAATTATACGGCCGATGAAATTCTTCACTTAGTAGCCAGCGCCGAGCGGGGCTCGGAACATCCGCTGGGGCGAGCCATCGTGAAATCGGCTCAGGATAAAGGATTGGCTCTTGCCGAACCCAAACAATTCCGTGCGTTTGGCGGTTTTGGCATCCGGGCTATGGTGGATGATCAAGCCATCGTCAGTGGTAATCCACGGATGATGCAGAATGAAGGTATCGCTATAGAAACATTTCAGACGGACATAACAGGACTGCAAAACGAAGGAAAAACCGTGATGATAGTAGCCGTCGGTCCTGCCGATGGTAGCGAGAAAGCTGTGCCTATCGGACTATTAGCCGTTGCCGATACGGTGAAGCCCGGGGCAAAAGAAGCTATTGCCGAATTGCGTCAACTAGGCTTGGATGTGGTAATGATTACCGGCGACAACCAAAGCACCGCCGATGCCATTGCCCGTCAGGTTGGCATTGAAAAGGTCGTGGCAGAAGTTTTGCCCGGCGGAAAGGCCGATGCAATAAAAGAAATACAATCTTCCCGCACGTTGGGCAACTATGCCCATCCTGTGGTAGCTATGGTGGGCGACGGCATCAATGATGCCCCGGCATTGGCGCAAGCCGATGTGGGTATTGCCATCGGAACCGGAACTGATATAGCGATGGCCGCCGCCGGCATCACGCTGATAAGCGGCGAACTGGCCGGAATAGGTCGCGCCATTGCCTTGTCGCGCGGCACCTCCCAAACCATAGTTCAGAACCTGATCTGGGCGTTTTTCTATAATGTCGCGCTGATTCCCGTTGCCGCCTATGGTTTGCTAAGTCCGATGTTTGCGGCGGGAGCTATGGCGTTCAGCTCCATTTTTGTGGTAACCAATAGCCTTCGTTTACGGGCATTTAAAATGCAAACGTTCGCTCCTAAAAAAACGTTGTTGCGTCAAGCCCTGGAACTCTTACCCCGTATTATTGCGCCTGCCGTTGCCCTCGCAGTTCTTATTATTGCTCCTATGGTATTTATGCCCGGGAATATGGAAATAAAAGGAGCAAATGCCGGAACGATGACTCCTCTTTTGATGATGGTGATGGCTATAGCCAATGCCCTGATCGCCGTTGCCTATGCATCCATTCCTTTTTTCCTGATTGTTTTTGTGCGAAAACGTAAGGATATGCCCTTTACCTGGGTTATCTTTTTGTTTGGGATGTTTATCCTTGCCTGTGGCACAACTCATGTTATGCATGTGATTGGCCTGTGGTGGCCCGTCGACTGGTGGCAGGCAACCGTGGATTCCATTTGTGCCATTATTTCCGTGGCAACGGCTGTAGCCGTATGGCCGATCTTACCCAAACTCTTAGCCATCCCCAGCCCCAATCAGCTACGGATGGTAAACAAAGAACTGCAAAAAGAAAAGGATAAGCTTTTGTATACCCAACATGAATTGCAAAAGGCTTACGATGAAGTGGAACACAGGGTAAAAGAACGGACAGCGGAACTGGAGCTTGCCAACAAAACACTTCAGGCCGAATTTAACGAACGCAGGCAGGCCGAAGAAGCCTTGCGCCTAAGCGAAGAGAAATTCAGAAGTATTTTCGAGAATTCGGTGGTTGGAAAATCTATCACTGCTTTAGACGGAAAGATGAAAACGAATAAAGCTTTCTGCCAGATATTGGGTTATTCCGAAACGGAATTGTCAATGTTTAAATGGCAGGAAATAACCCATCGTGATGATATAGAAAAAAATCAACAAGTTCTCGACTCCATTCTTTCGGGTGAAATGACATCTGGGCGTTGGGAGAAAAGATACATCCATAAAAACGGGAGTATCGTATGGGTTGATATCAGCACTACTTTGCAAAAAGATAAAGAAGGAAATCCGCTTTATCTTATCACTTCCATTAACGATATTACGGAACGGAAAAAAGCAGAAGAGGAAATTAAAAAACTCAACGAAACGCTGGAACAGCGTGTGAAAGAACGTACAACTCAATTGGAAGCCGCCAATAAAGAATTGGAAGCATTCAGCAATTCCATTTCCCACGATTTGCGAGCGTCCCTGCGGCATATCAACGGATTTATCGGTCTTTTCCTCGACAGCAAATCCTTCGAACTCACCGAGAAAGAAATGGGCTATATCCACACCGTAATAAATTCTGCAAAGGGAATGAGCACGTTGATAGACGCTTTGCTTTCGTTTTCAAGGCTCAGCCGCTCTGAACTCAGGAAAGCATCTGTGGATACTCCTAAGATGATCCAAAAAGCGTTACAAATGTTTGAGGAAGAAATTAAAACACGGGCTGTTGAAATCAAAATAAACCCACTTCCCGAAACCTATGGCGATACCCAACTCATCGGTCAGGTTTGGATCAATCTGCTGTCCAATGCCATCAAATATACCGGTAAAAAAGACAAAGCCGTCATCGAAATAGGAAGTTATGCCGACGAAAACAACACTGTTTTCTTTGTCAGGGATAATGGAACCGGATTCGACATGCAATATGCCGGCAAATTGTTTGGTGTATTTCAACGCCTTCACAAGGCAAGCGATTTTGAAGGAGTGGGCATCGGATTAGCCAACGTCAACCGCATCGTAACCCGCCACGGAGGCCGTTGCTGGGCAGAAGGCGAAACCGATAAAGGAGCAACATTTTATTTCAGTATCCCCAATGAATAATTTTATGTCTAGTCCTGAAATAGCTTGACAGGATTTCGAGCAAAATTAAAAACTAATGAGTCATTGGGGTCTTAACCCAAGTTGCAGCTCTAACAGTAAAAAAGGGGCAAAAATGGGGTGAATTTGGGGGTTGAGTAAATGCAAGCGGCTGATCATCAATGATGGGTTATAGAAAAGGGCTTTGTAGTGCCATGCAAT